>NZ_SJUQ01000013.1:0-80143 GCF_004337045.1 Exiguobacterium sp. SH5S4 | reverse complement strand
TCGCCCCTATCTGTTTAGTCCGAAATGCGTGAACGAACCCATAAAAATGAGAAGAGGCCACCGTTAGCGAACAAGTCGCTCCCGGTGGCCTCTTTCTTATAAATCTACTGAGTTATGTCCCAGCCTCTTTTTGTGGTTAACGAGGAATTGTGAGTACTTGACCGATGCTGATCAAATTGATGTTCGTGATGTTGTTGGCAGCAGCGATTTTGGCGACGGTCGTATTATATGTCGTCGCAATCTTATAGAGCGTGTCGCCTGACTTGACGGTATACTTCACGGTCGTCGCTGGCGGAGGAGTGACGGTTGTGCCTGGGATGATCAGTACTTGACCGACGCTGATCAGGTTGATGTTCGTGATGTTATTGGCGGCAGCGATTTTGGCGACGGTCGTTTTGTACAGTGTCGCAATCTTGTAGAGTGTATCGCCTGCTTTTACCGTATATTTGACAGTCGTCGCTGGGGGTGGTGTGACGCTTGTTCCTGGGATGACGAGCACTTGACCGACACTAATTAGGTTGATGTTCGTAATCTTGTTAGCGGCAGCGAGTGCAGCGACGGTGACGTTGTAAGCCCGGGCGATGCTATAGAGCGTGTCGCCTGATTTGACAGTATACGTTTTAGCGGTTGAAGTAGATTGGTAAGCGAGCAATTGGGAAACTGTCACGAACTTGTAGCCTTTCGCTTTCAGTTGCGAGATCATCGTCGGCAAGGCGAGCGGTGTGCCCGGTGCGCCAGCGCCAGTGTGCATGAGAACGATCGATCCTGGTTTGATGTTTGTTTGGACTTTCGTATTGATTTGGCTAGCAGTGAGCCCTTTCCAGTCAATCGTGTCGATGTTCCATTGGATCGTATAAGCGTAGCCGGCAGCGCCGACACCGCTCAAGACGGCGCTGTTCACGGCGCCAAACGGAGCCCGGAAGATCGGTTTTGTCGTTTTACCGGTCAGTGATTTAACAATTGCTTCGGTACGGTCGAGTTCGGTCTTCATTTGAGTGGCGGTCAACTGGGTGAAGTATGGGTGGCTGTACGAGTGGTTACCTAGTTGGTGACCTTTAGCTGCGATGTTTTTAATGTATTGAGGATGGTGGTTGGCGCCGGTTCCAGTCAAAAAGAAAGTGGCTTTGACGTTGTTCTTGGCAAGTATGTCCAAAATCTTGTTCGTATTCGCACCATCCGCTCCGTCATCGAACGTCAATGCCACGACTTTACTCGTCGTGTTCACGCTCGTTATGAACTTCGAAGCAGCGGCATCAGCTGATTTTGGATAGGCGACTAACGGTGCCAGCACGATCAACAAAGCCATCAATAACCGTACAAATTTGCTCTTCATTTTTCCTTTCGCCTCCATTCTTGGTGTATGTATCTTGGTGTCAAGGCTTTCCATATATTGAGCTGTGTATATATTTTATATACCCCGTTTTGGTGATAAACACGTGATAAACCTAAAAATAGGCAAAGGGATTTTTGGATAATGACTCTCAAATTTTGTGTTTAATTTATGAGCAGGAGGCGTGGTAAATATCACAAAATCCTCACACACTTCCTGAAAAAGGATGATATCATGAACAAAGTGTGAAACGTGTAAGCGATTAACTAGGGGGGTCATGATGAGACAAACAGTGAAACGAATCGGGATGGCCACAGGGTTAGCCGGTCTGTTCGTCCTCGGGGCATGCGGGACAGAAGAGGCGGACAATGCGACGGAGATGGTGCAGTCGATGGAGCCCGTCGAAGCAGAATTGAACGTACCGGCGACAGCGGAAATAGATGAAGCGGTCACGTTATCGGTTCGCGTCACGCAAGACGGCGCAGGGGTCGATGACGCGGACGAGATCAAGTTCGAAGTGTGGAAGAACGGTGCCAAGGAAGAGAGCGAGATGCTGAAAGCTTCGCTCACGGAAGACGGGGTCTATGAGACGGAAGCAACGTTTGCGGATGAAGCGGTCTATACGGTCCAAGTCCATGTGACGGCGCGGGCGATGCACACGATGCCGACGGCGAACGTGACGGTCGGCCATCCAGAAACGGATGCTGAGGCTGAATCAGACCATCACCAACACGCCGGGGCCGATATCATGCTCGATCCAAAGCAAGTGACGGCGAATGAAGCGAGCCCGTTCACAGTCAACGTTGAAATTGACCATGAGGCGCTGACAGGTGCGGACGTTCAACTTGAAGTATTCAAAGACGGTGCGGATAAGCACGATTGGGTGAAGCTTGAGGAAACGGAAAACGGGAGCTATGCGGGTGAGCATACGTTCCCGGAGACCGGTACGTACAACGTCCAAGTCCATGTGACGAAAGGACACGACATCCATGAACACGTCATGGAGACAGTCGAAGTCAAATAAAAAAATCGATCGGCGCACGCGCCGATCGATTTTTATTATGCGTTTTGGTAAAGTGATTCGACTTGTTGTTGAAGCGATTCGTTCTCGAGGAACTGGTCGTACGTCGCTTCTTTGTCGACAATCCCATTCGGCGTCACTTCGATGATGCGTGTCGCAATCGTCGAGATGAGCTGATGGTCATGTGAGCTGAAGAGGAGTACGCCTTTGAACGTCTCGAGTCCGTTGTTGAGCGCTGTGATCGATTCGAGGTCCAAGTGGTTCGTCGGATCGTCAAGGACGAGCACGTTCGAGTTCGAGAGCATCATCTTCGAGAGCATGCAACGAACTTTCTCTCCCCCTGAGAGGACAGACGCTTTCTTCATGACTTCTTCGCCAGAGAAGAGCATACGGCCGAGGAAACCACGGAGGAACGTATCTGACTCGTCAGCTGGTGAGAACTGGCGTAACCAGTCCAAGATGCTCTTATCTGAGCCTTCGAAGTATTCCGAGTTGTCTTTCGGGAAGTACGACTGGATCGTCGTCACGCCCCATTTGACCGTACCCGCGTCTGGCTCCATCTCACCCATGAGGATCTTGAAGAGCGTCGTGATGGCGACGTCGTTGCGACCGACGAAAGCGACTTTGTCCATCTTGTTCAATGAGAACGTGACGTTGTCGAGTACTTTGACACCGTCGATCGTCTTCGAGACGTTGTCGACGTACAAGACGTCATTTCCGATTTCACGTTCCATCGAGAAACCGACGAACGGATAACGGCGTGATGACGGACGGATGTCGTCCAGTGTGATCTTATCGAGCAACTTTTTACGCGACGTCGCTTGACGCGCCTTCGAGGCGTTCGAGCTGAAACGGGCGATAAAGTTTTGGAGCTCTTTGATCTTCTCTTCTTTTTTCTTGTTCTGGTCGTTGGCCATGCGCGATGCGAGTTGGCTCGACTCGTACCAGAAGTCGTAGTTCCCGACGTACAGTTGAATCTTACCGAAGTCGAGGTCAGCCATGTGCGTACAAACTTTGTTCAAGAAGTGACGGTCGTGGGAAACGACGATGACAGTGTTCTCAAAGTTGATCAAGAACTCTTCGAGCCATTGAATCGCTTTGATGTCAAGTCCGTTCGTCGGCTCATCGAGGAGCAAGATGTCTGGCTTACCGAACAACGCTTGGGCAAGGAGTACCTTGACCTTCTCGCCACCCGTGAGCTCGCTCATGAGTTTATGGTGCGACGCGTCAGTGATGCCGAGACCTTGAAGCACCGTTGCGGCTTCCGACTCGGCTTCCCAACCGTTCATCTCAGCGAATTCACCTTCGAGTTCAGCGGCACGCATGCCGTCTTCGTCAGAGAAATCTTCTTTCATATAGATTGCATCTTTTTCTTTCATGACTTGATACAAGCGCTCATGACCTTTGATGACTGTTTCAAGCACAGCCTGGTCTTCGTACGCATAATGGTCCTGTTTGAGGACGGCGAGACGTTCGCCAGGTGAGAAGCTGACGTCACCCGTTGACGTCTCTTGCTCACCGGAAAGAATTTTCAAGAATGTTGATTTACCGGCACCGTTCGCGCCGATCAAGCCGTAACAGTTGCCTGGTGTGAACTTGATGTTCACGTCTTCGAACAACTTACGGCCACCGAATTGAAGACTTACGTTATTTACTGTAATCATGTATAGAATACCTCGTTTTTCTGATTTGTTTACGACGTGTATTGTATCACGTTTTTTAAAAACGCGCAGTCGCGGGTAAATATGAAACAAATGTGGAACGGATTCGTATGAATGGATAAGGGGGAATCGTTCATGAAAACATCACTATCGATCCGCGAGGCGTGGAACGACTACTACCGCAAGGATTTCGTCCGACTGTTGCTCGTGTTCTTCGTGACAGGCGTCATCTCGTATTGGTTATTCCGCACGTTCGTCGCGGCCGAACAAGTCGACGAGATTTTAGCCCAACTCGGCGAATCGTTTGAAGCGAGCGGGCTGACGTTCGACTCGAGTCCACGTGACATGATGATCGCCTTGTTCGTGAACAATACACGTGTCACGTTGCTCGCCTTCTTGCTCGGGATGATCCCGCTCTTCATCCCATATGTGTTCGTCGTCATCAACGCTGCCGTCATCGGCCTCGTCGCCATGCTCGTCGGTTTCACGGGCGAGTCGGTCGTCAAAGTGCTCGTTCTCGGGATTTTACCGCATGGCGTCACCGAGATCTCGGCAATCCTGCTCGGGGCGGCGATGGGTCTGTCGCTCAACCGTCATGTATGGAAGAAGTTACGAGGAAAAGAAACGGACGTCACGTTCAAAGCGCTATTGCTCGTAGGGGTCAAGACGTTCTTATTTATCGCGGTCCCGCTCCTCGCTGTCTCTGCTGTCATCGAGGCGTACGTCACGCCGCTCTTGCTACAGTAAAAGTCATCGCAGGATGGCTTTTTTTTATTTTAAGTGATGTGTCGTCTCGAGACAGCGCAGCGGGGTAATGCCTTCTATGGTGACTTCGCAGTTCAACTGCCAGACTTCGAACCCGTCCGCGATCGCGTCACGGATCAGCCGGCGGATGGCCTCGTCATGTCTCCGCTTCGGATTGCCGGTGAAGACAGGCGCATCATATAAAAAGACATACAATAAAACGGCCCGGCCTGCTTGTGGCAACGTCGTGATCAGCGTTTCAAGATGACGGATGAACCGTTTCGTCTCGACAGGGGTTTGCCTTGCGTTTCCTTCAAAGCGAGGGAGCGGCGTCACGAACAGTTCCGTCAGCGGTGTTTTAACTTCCATGTAGACTGCATCGACTTTGAAATCGAGGCGTGAACCGCCTGACACGATTTCACGTTCGACACGTTCTGGAGACGGAAAGACCGGCAAAGCGTCCGCTTTCAAGAGATGTTCGACGTAGTCGTTGGCCCGCCCTTGATGGATGCCGATCCAGCGCTTGTCCCGGTCAATCGAGATGGCTTCCACCGTGAAAGAAGTGTGGCGTCGCGGATCGTTTGCCGCCGAGACGAGGCAAGGCACACCTTCGAAGATGATATCACCAATCCGTCCCGTGACCGGACAGTGGCACGCGACGATTTCGTCATCGAGCAACACGTCCATGACGAAGCGGTTGCGCCGCTTGACGATAACACCTTCTTTTAACGGTCGTTCAAACCGATACATCGTCAGTCGACGCGAGTGACCGTCGTGTCGAGCTCGAACGTCACGTTGCCGGCCAAGGCGCGTGAAATCATACAGCCGTCTTTCGCTTTCTTGGCGATCCGTTCGACGAGCGTGATATCCCGGTCGGTCGCGTCGGCCTTTACGTTGATCACGGTTTTATAGCGGATCGTCTCGTATGTGAACACGCCGTTCGTCACGTCGACGATGCCTTCGGCGTCGATCGTGATGCCTTGATGGGAAAGGTCGCTCCGTCCGAGCATGGCCGCGAGCGTGATGATATAGCACGTCGCCGCAGCTCCGAGGAGCATCTCATCGGGATTCGTCCCGATACCAGGTCCGTCCATTTCCGGGGGAATCGAAATTTGCGTCTTCAACCGTTCGGCCTCGAGCGTGCCGACGTCGTTACGTCCGCCGGTCCAGTCAAGGTTCATTTGAAACGTATGCTTCATAAAAATCGCCTCCAATGTCTCTAGTGTAGAAGAGAATGATTGGAGGCGCATGTGTTATGCTCGCGCGCGTTCGGCGAACGTGCGGAGCGTCTGGATAATGACGTGTGTCGCTTTTTCCATATTGTTGACGGAGACGTACTCGAACTTGCCGTGATAGTTCTCGCCGCCAGTGAAGATGTTTGGCGTCGGGAGACCCATATACGACAGTTGCGAGCCATCGGTCCCGCCGCGGATCGGTTCGATCACCGGTTCGATCCCGAGCTCGCGCATGACGTCGGCGACGGTGTCGACGATGTGTTTGACCGGCTCGATCTTCTCGGCCATGTTGTAGTACTGGTCGTCCATCTTCAAGTCGACGCGTGCCTCGCCGTATTTTTGTTTCCATTCGGCGACAAGTTTCTCGAGCAAGACTTTCCGGGCTTCGAACTTCGTCCGGTCGTGGTCGCGGATGATGTATTGGAGAACTGTCGTCTCGACATCACCCGAGAATCCGTTCAAGTGGAAGAATCCTTCATAATGGCTCGTATGTTCCGGTGCCTCGTCGGCCGGAAGGCGGTTATGGAACGCCATCGCCAGTTTCATCGAGTTGACCATCTTGTTCTTGGCGCTACCCGGGTGGACGTTCGTGCCGTGGAACGTGACGGTCGCTCCGGCAGCGTTGAAACTTTCATACTGAAGTTCGCCAAGCGGACCGCCGTCCATCGTGTAGGCAAAGTCGGCGTTGAAGCGGGCGACGTCGAACTTGTGGGGTCCGCGCCCGATTTCTTCGTCCGGTGTGAACGCAATCCGGACCGGTCCGTGTGGGATTTCCGGATGCGCCAGTAAGTATTCGACCGCCGTGACGATTTCCGCCATGCCGGCCTTATCATCGGCACCGAGCAGCGTCGTTCCGTCCGTCGTCATGAGCGTATGGCCGACGTAATCATCAAGTTCGGGGAAGTCACGCGGTGACAAGATAACATTGAGTGCCTCGTTCAAGACGATATCGCCACCCGCATAATGTTCAACGAGTTGCGGATTGACGTTTGTGCCGGTAAAATCGGTCGCCGTATCGACGTGAGCGAGCAGCCCGATCGTCGGCACGTCATGGTCGACGTTACTCGGCAACGTCGCGAACAAGTAGCCGTATTCGTCGGTCTCGACGTCTTCGAGCCCAATCGCCTTCAGTTCGGCCTCGAGATGGCGGATCAAATCCCATTGTTTCGCCGTCGACGGCGTCGTCTCACTCGTAAAGTCAGATTGCGTGTCAATCTTGGCATACGTCATCAAGCGTTCAATCAATTTTGCTTGCATAAAAATACCTCCCCATATCGTTTCTCATCCGTTTTAGTGTAGCACGGGAACCGTTTGGAGAAGTATCAAAATTGTTTGAAAAATGGACAGGCGACCGAAGCGCCTGTCCATCGTTTACTGGATGATGACCTCGCCGTTGATGACGAACTCGGCGCCCGTGAAGTAACTCGACTCATCTGAGGCGAGGAACAAGACGAGGTTCGAGACGTCGGCCGGCTTTCCGATGCGTTTAAGCGGCACCGCCCGTCACAAGCGCGACTCCACCTTGTACACGTTTCATTGTCCTTCCTCCTTTTCAAAAAAGAAAGCAACCGTCTTCTTTAACATCATTAAGCGAGAATTCTCCCACCTCTAAGCGTCTGGGGCGAGGCCCAACGTAGGTGGGAGATGAATCGCCCGTACATAAACCTCTTGGGCACCCCTGTGACATAATTACGAACATAAGTTCTTGATTCCGTCAGATTTCCCTTCCCCCGCCGCGGGTATCGGAATGGGAAGAGAATCATCCTGACGCCGGGTGTGAAGGAGGGACAGACATGCTGAAGGGCTATAAATACCGGCTCTATCCGACGGCGGCACAGGCCGAGTTCCTGGTCAGGACGATCGGCTGCGCCCGGTTCGTCTACAACAAGCTGCTCGAGGACCGCATCGCCCTCCACGAGGAGGCGAAGGCGAACGGCGGGCCGAAGCGGAAGCCGCCGACGCCGGCCTCCTACAAGCCGCTGTTCCCGTTCCTCTGCGAGGCGGACAGCCTCGCGCTCGCGAACGCGAAGCTTCACCTCGACGCGGCGTTCGCGAAGTTCTTCGCCGGGACGGCCGGCTTCCCGGTGTTCAAGTCGAAACGGAAGGCGCGCGCGTCCTACACGACGAACAACCAGCACGGCACGATCCGCATCGAAGGGGGCCATGTCCGGCTCCCGAAGGTCGGATTCATCCGCTTCACACAGCACCGAATCTTCGACGGCGAGATCCGGTCGGCGACCGTGTCGATGACGAAGACGGGCAAGTTCTTCGTGTCGCTCCTCGTCGAGCAGCCCGACGAGCCGTGGGTCCCGGCCGAGCACAAGATCGGGATCGACCTCGGCCTCGGGCACTTCGCCGTCATGACGAACGACGCGCTCGTCACGGAGAAGATCCCGAACCCGCGCAACCTGCGCGAGGCCGAGGCGCGGCTCAAACGGGCGCAGCGCGCTCTCTCCCGCAAGAAGCCCGGCAGCCGGAACCGCGAGAAGGCGCGGCTCCTGTTGGCCAAAAAGCATGAAAAGGTACGGAACCGCCGACATGACTTCCTCCACAAGCTGTCACGACGCATCGTCGACGAGAACCAAGTCGTCGTCGTCGAGACGCTGAAACCGAGGGAGATGATGCAGGACCGCCGCCTGGCAAAGTCGATCGGGGACGCCGGGTGGGGCGAGTTCGTCCGCCAGCTCGCCTACAAATGCAGGTTCCACGGCCGCACACTGATCCAGGCCGACCCGTGGTTCGCCTCGACCCAGGTCTGTTCGGCCTGTGGCGAGAACGGCGGCAAGAAGGACCTGCACGTCCGCGAGTGGACATGCGCCGTATGCGGCACGCACCATGACCGCGACGTCAACGCGAGCCTCAACCTGTTGGGTCTCGCCGACTGAAACACTCCAGGGCAGGGACTGCCCGACGAGCTTGGTCCACAACCGTGGCTAGTCAAAGCACGGTCTTCCCAAGAAGCTCCCACTTCAAGTTGCGAAGCAAATAAGTGGTGAGTAGTTCACTTATAATATGAGATGTCACATATTATGAAATATTTTGAACGATTGGCATTAGAAAAGGATAGGGAGCAACAACGGCAACAAAAACGACGTGAAGATGGCGGTCAGTCCCATTGCGGCACCACCGGTCGCGCCTGAGAGCGGATGTTCGGTCGCGGCTTGGGCTGTCCCGATGCCGTGGCTGATCGTCCCGAGGGCGAGTCCGCGCGTGAACGGGTCGGTCACGTTGAACATAGATAGAATCACTGGGCCGAGCATGGCGCCAAGGATGCCGCAGGCGACGGCGACCGAAGCGGCGAGCGCGGCGTCACCTTGTAACTGTCGTGCCAGCTCGAGCGCAATCGGCGAGGTCACCGATTTGACGGACAAGGCGAGCAAGACGTGATCCGTCAACTTGAGTGCGGTCCCGAGACCGACAGCGACGAAAATCGTTGATAACGTCCCGAACACGATGGCACCGAGCGCTCGTTTAGCCCGAGCGAGCAGGATCGGCAAGTTGCGATAGAGCGGCAAGCCGAGCGCCACTGTCGCCGGCCCGAGCAGTGTCGTGATCGCATCTTTCGCCGGCGCATACGTGTCGTACGTCTGTCCAGAGCCGAGCAATAACAAGATGAGCGTGAGCGTGCTCAAAAAGACGACGTTCGTGAACGGGGACGCCCATTTGAATGACAGCTTCCGGCTCAACATATAGACGGCAATGGTAATCAATATCCAGAAGACGGTCATGACGCCTCACCGTGTTTTCCGGAAACGAGTGCCGTCACGACGAGGCCGATCGTCATGCTAATGATCAAGGCGAGGAAGAGCGGAACGCCTTCCGCCTTTAAAAGCGAGCTATACGACATGAGCCCGACCGCGATCGGGATGAAGAAAAAGGCGAGGTGCTTCGTCAAGAAGCCGGCGCTATCTTCGATCCATTCGACGCGGATGATCCTGGTCATCAATAAGAGCAGTAACAGGACCATGCCGATGACGCTCCCTGGCACTTTTAAAGCGAGCACGGCGACGATCCAATTCCCGAGCGCGCTCAAGCCAAATAAGAGCGAAAGGCCGATAATCCATTTGATAAGACGTTGCATGTGATTCATCCTTTCGCATATACATTCAAAACGTATGAATTCTCTCAAACTTTATCATCTAGGTCAAGATGGAGGCTATGACAAAAAAGATAATGGGTACATATGTTCGGGGTGGTATAATGAGCTCACTACTAACAAATGAGGTGTATTTATGGAACAAACGGCAGTCGAACGGTTCATTCAAGAACATCAAATCAAAGATGGGGCAGACGTCTTGAACGCGTTCCAACAACGAATCAATTTGAGTATGGTGCCTCGAACGACACGAGAAGAGGTTGCAATCGGCCACTCGAAATTTGGCGGTTATCCAGATTTACCGATCGGGTCGGACCATCCTGGAGAGAACTTGACGTTTTTGGCGCAATTTCGCTTAAGCGACTTTGCCGGCTGTGAGTCGGTCGAGGCGCTTCCAAAAAAAGGATTGTTGTCTTTCTTTTACGATATGGAAGAACAACCGTGGGGCGACAAGGACGAACGTCATCTTTGGCGTGTTGTGTACACGGAAGACACAGACCTTGAACGTGTCAAAGTCGGGGAGGCGCTGAACGAACGGGCGGTCTCGTTTGATGAATCATACGCACCGAACGTTGATGTGCTCGCCCATCTATTGAATGACGATCAGTTCGAGGCGTTCGAAGAGCTGATTGACGATGAGGAATTTCACGCAATCGGCGGTCATCCGAACGCAATTCAAAATGATGTGTTCGAAGAGGCTCAGGACACATATGGTGACCGCTTCAAGCGGCCGTTCCTGCTCTTCCAAATGGATTCGTCAGAAGAGCTCGATATCATGTTCGGCGATGTCGGGATTCTTTACTTTTTGATTCCGACAGAGGCGCTTCAGGCCCAACGATTCGAGGAGACCGAAATGATCATGCAATGTTACTGAACACAACAAAAAGAGATTTGACCGGCTCTCGGTCAAATCTCTTTTTGAATTATGCTTGTTGTTTCTTGCGGAATCGAGCGAAGAACTCATAGACGATTGGGACGATGAGCAACGTCAGTAACGTCGAACTTGTGAGTCCGCCGATGACGGTGACACCGAGACCTTTCGAGATGAGTGCGCCGCCTTCGAGTCCGAGGGCGAGTGGTGATAAGGCACCGATTGTCGCGAGCGCCGTCATGAGAATCGGACGAAGTCGCGTACCGGCTGCTTCAAGCAACGCTTCACGCGTCGATAGACCGGCTTCTTCTTTATGAATGACGCGGTCGATCAAGACGATCGCGTTTGTGACGACGATCCCGATCAACATGAGCGCACCGATCAAAGCAGATACGGAAATCGTTTCTCCCGTGATCAAGAGGGCGACGAGTCCGCCGATGATCGCGTAAGGGAGCGAGAACAATACGACGAACGGGGTGATGGCACCGCCGAACGTGACGACGAGCACCAAGTAGACGATGGCGATGGCTGCGAGCATCGCGAGGCCGAGCTGCGTGAACGATTCTTGAATCTGTTCTGTCACACCGCCGACGTCATACGAGACGCCAGTCGGGAGATCGATGTCAGAGACACGTTCTTCGATGGCGGCCGACGCTTCCGTCGCCTTGTCCGTGCTAAGTTCGACGCTGACGGTAGCAAGGAGCTTGCCGTCGCGCTGGACGAGTGTGTCCGGCGTCGTGCCTTCTTCGACTTCGGTGAAGTCTGAGATTGGGCGCGGTCCGAACGGCGTCGTCACTTCTTGCGCTTGCAAGTCTTCAATGCTGTCATACGTGACTTGTTCCGTCGGGATGATGACGTCGAGCTGTTTGTCATCGATCGTCACACTGGCGAGCGGACTCGCTTGTGCTTGGAACTGACCGATCGTTTGAGCGAGTTGAGCGGCCGAGACGCCAGCTTCAGCTGCTGCTTGTTGATCGACGTTGAACGTGTACTGGACGTATGACTCACGAAGATCAGACGTCGCTTGGCGGACGTAGTCCGTCTCTTCTTCGATCGTCTCGATGAATGTCGGGACAATCGCTTCAAGATCTTCGAGCGAGTTAGCGTAGACGTTATACGTCACACCGCTCGTTCCGGCACCGCCGGCGAAGTTTTGTTCTTTCCATTCTCCGCCTGAGGCAAGTTCGTTCAATTGTTCGATGTCTGCCAATTTGACGTCGGCAAAGTCTTCTGTGTCCGGGTCGTACTGGACGATGAAGATCCCTTGCTTGTTATTCCCCGGGTTGAGCGGGTTTTCGCCACCGACCGTGAACTGGACGTCGGTCGCGTTCGGCTGGTCTTCCATAAAGTATGTCTCGGCGATCTCAGCAGCCGCGATCGAGTCGTCAAGCGTCTGTCCCGGTTCCGGGTCGAACGTGACGAACAGCGTCTTATCCGAACCTTGGTTCAAGAAGTTGACCCCGATGGCTGGGACGAGGGCGAAACTGCCGATCAAGAGAAGTGTCGCGAGTCCGAAGACGACGAGCTTATGGTTGAGTGACCAGTTGAGCACACCGCGGTACCATTCGGCAAGTTTACCGGGTCCTTCTTCCGGCTTCAGCTTGTCACGGTTTTTAAAGAACGAATCGGCCATCATCGGTACGACCGTGATCGCGACGAGGAGCGAAGCGAGCAAGGCGAAGACGACGGTCAAGGCGAACGGCAAGAACAGTTCGCCGACGAAGCCGGTCACGAAACCGAGCGGCAAGAAGACGGCGATCGTCACGATTGTTGATGACGCGATCGGGACGAACACTTCTTTCGTCGCGGCGATGATCAACGCTTTGCCGCGTAACGGTTCGTTCGGACGAGTGAGTCGACGATAAATGTTTTCGATGACGACAATCGAGTCATCGACGACGCGTCCAATCGCGACGGTCATCGCCCCGAGCGTCATGATGTTGAGCGTGATATCGAGTTGCTTCAAGACGATGAGCGCCATCAAGAGCGATAGCGGAATCGAGATGACAGCAATAATCGTCGAACGGAAGTTACGAAGGAACACTAAGATGATCAAAATGGCGAATAGTCCGCCGAGTAACGCCTTCGATACCATCGTCTCGACCGATGCTTCAATCGGCTGACCTTGGTCGAGTGTGATTGAGACGTTCGCCGTATCATATTCGGCCTCAAAGTCGTCTAAAATCGTTTTGACGGCGTTGACGACGTCGACGGTGTTCGCGTCTTGTGTCTTCGTCACTTGAATCCCGATCGAACGTTCTCCGTTCGACCGCGAGATCGATTCTTCGATGCCGCGGTCTTCGATTGTCGCGAGTTCGCTTAAAGCGACGGTCGGGACTGTTGTCGGCACATTCGCAGGTGGGACTGTGCCTGGGACTTCGCTTGGCGATTCAGGTGTCTCGCCAGCCGGGAATCCGCTTGGCGCCCCTGGGACAGTCGGTTCAGCAGCTGGAGCTGGTGAGTAGGGGATTTGCAGGTCACGGAACGCTTCGAGCGTCTCCGACTTCCCGTCGATGACGACGGCCTGTTCCGTATCCCCGAGCTCGTACAAGCCGAGCGCGATGCGGGCATCGTTTGCTTGAATCAACTGTTTGACCGCATCTTCTGTCAAGTTGTATTCAGCAAGTGCGGCCTCGTCGAAGCGAAGCTCGACGCGACGGACTTCTTGACCGGCGATTTGGACGAGCTGGGCACCTTCGACACCTTCAAGGGCCGGTTGGAGCTCGTCTTCGACAAGTTTTGTCAACTCAGCCAAATCGAGGCTTTCATCTGAAACGGCTGCCCCGACGACCGGGAAAGCGTCGAAGCTGAGGCGTGACACTTGCGGGTCTTGGACGGACTCTGGCAGCTCGACGTTGCTGAGTGCATCTTTGACCTGTTGTTCAGCCGCTTCCATATCCGTGCTGAAATCATAATCGATTTGAATGTTCGAAGCGTTTTGGAACGAAGACGAACGGACTTGTTCGACACCGTTCAAACTCTTCAAGCGATCTTCGAGCACGGAGCTCACTTCGTTGAGCACTTGTTCAGGGGAAGCACCGGGATAAATCGTCGTCACCGAGACGGTCGGTGTCGTGATGTCAGGCAGTGTCTCTAGTTTCATCGTCAGGCCGGCAAAGATTCCGGCGGCCGTTAAGATGATCGTCATCAACCAAACGGCAAACTTGTTGTTGACGGAGAAGGTCGTGATCTTTTGCATGGGGTTCATTTCTCCTCTAATAATTAGTCTAGTTTCCCGAATCGATGTGTCGGGCGCGCTCGATGAGTCGAGCGATAATGTCTTGTTTTAAAGCGGTAGGGGGGACGCCGACATTGAAGTGTTCGGACATCATCATCCCTTCAAGGGCGTAGCGGATGATCATCGTCTCGACGGGATCGCTCGTCTGTTGAAATCCGGCGAAGAACGTGTCGATATCGTGCTTCCAACGGTCGGCGTACGCTTGATCGACGGCGAATAACGTCAAGAAGGCGATCATCTTCTCGGCATCGATATGAATCGGTGAGCGTTCCGGATAGAGTTTCGTCTCATCGAATAAGCGGACGAACGCCTCGACCGGACCGTGGCCGTCAGCCTGAAGTGATTCGTATAAATCGTTTTGTTCGGTTTGAAGCCGTTCGACGATGGCGGTCAAAAGCGCTTCTTTCGACGGATAATGATATAACAGGCCACCTTTTGAGACACCAGCGGTCTTCGCGACTTCATCTAATGTCAGTTGGTGCACACCGTGCTCCATGATGATCTCGGTTGCGGCATCTAACAGTTTTTGTTTCGTGATAGTTGATCGGTTTGTCATTGCGTCACTCCTTTCTGTACCGACCAGACGGTCTTTTCATTTCAACTATAGGCGCCCCATCATTTTGAAGTCAAGAAATGATATCGTCAAAACTGTTAAGTTATAAATACATAAGCAATGTCAACATTTTCAAAAAAAGGTTGACATGAGAATGATTATCATTGATTATAGTGATTGAGAGTAATTATCATTACCAACAAAGAGACTAAAACGTGGGGGAATTACAAATGAACAAAAAGTACATGGCACTTGGACTTTCAGCAGCACTTACGACATCACTGCTTGCGGCTTGCGCGAGCACTGAAGAGACGACTACTACGGGGGACAATGAGACGGCAGAAGAATCAAAAGTCGTCAACGTCTACTCGAGCCGTCATTACGATGTCGACAAAGAGCTCTACAAACAGTTCGAAGAAGAGACGGGCGTGAAAGTCAACGTCGTCGAAGGAAAAGGTGATGAACTTCTCGAACGTTTGAACACAGAAGGTGAGAACACGGAAGCGGATCTCTTCATTACTGCTGACGCCGGGAACTTGCACCAGGCAAAAGAAGCAGGGCATCTTCAAGCGGTCGATAGCGATGTGCTTGAGTCGAACATCCCAGAAAAATACCGTGACACGGACAAGGAATGGTTCGGTCTCACGAAGCGTGCACGTGTCATTGTCTACGCGAAAGATCGCGTGAAGCCGGAAGACTTGTCGACGTACGAAGCGCTCACGGAAGAACAGTGGAATGGGAAAGTGCTCGTTCGTCCATCTGAAAACATGTACAACATCTCGCTCCTCGCGTCATTCATCGAAGTGAACGGTGTCGACCAAGCGAAAGAATGGGCAGAAGGTCTTGTCAACAACATGGCACGTGACCCACAAGGGAACGATCGTGATCAAGCGAAAGCCGTCGTCGCCGGTGAAGGTGATGTGGCCATCATGAACACATACTACATGGGTCTCATGTTGAACTCAGAAGACGCGGAAGAGAAGAAAGTCGCTGAAGCGCTCGGTATCTTCTTCCCGAACCAAGACACGACAGGTACGCACGTCAACATCTCTGGAATCGCGATGACGAAAGCGGCAAAGAACTCTGACAACGCGAAGAAACTCATGGAGTTCATGTCTGACCCGTCAGCGCAAGAGCAGTTCGCAAGCGCCAACTACGAGTACCCGGTCAACGAATCAGTCGAGCCGAACGAGCTCCTCAAATCATGGGGTGAGTTCAAAGAACAAGATATCAACCTATCTGTTCTCGGTGAAAATCAGCAAGAAGCCATCCGCATCTTCAACGAAGCTGGTTGGAAATAAGACGACTTCGGCTTGAACGCATGTTCAGGCCGAAGGTTTTTGCGTTTCCTGACAGTCTAAAGGTATGACCGGGACGATGAAACTGATATGATGGGACAGGAAGTAAATGAAAGAAACGGGAGCTGTAAGACATGAACTGGTATGCAATCAAACGACAACTGAATGGATGGTCCATCCTGAGCTTTATCGCGTTGTCGTTTATCGTCCTGCCAGGAATCGTTGTCTTAGTAGAACTGTTCGCACCGGTCAATGACAATTGGCAACACATCCGCGAATATCTGCTGCCGACGTACGTGAGGAACACGTTGTTCATCATGCTCGTGACCGGTTTCTTGACGACCATCATCGGAACGAGCCTCGCTTGGTTCGTCACGGTGTATGACTTCCCGTTACGGCGATTCTTCAAATGGGCGCTCATCTTGCCGCTCGCAATACCGCCGTATATCGGTGCTTACACGTATCATGGCATCTTGAACTACACCGGCGTCATCCAGACGACGCTGCGCAACGAGTTTGGCATCACCGTGGATCAGACGTACTTCAATATCATGACGATCCAAGGGACGATCTTCATCTTCACGTTGTTCTTATATCCGTACATTTATACGATCACACGCGCGTTCCTACACAACCAGTCATCGTCGATGATCGAGAACGCCCGCATCCTCGGACGCGGGTCGTGGGATATCTTTTTCACCGTCGTCATCCCGATCTCGCGCGTCGCCATCATCGGTGGCGTCAGTCTCGTCTTGATGGAAGTGTTGAACGACTACGGCGTCGTCAAATACTTCGGGATCCAGACGTTCAGTACGGCCATCTTCAGCACGTGGTTCGGTATGAAAGACACGTCTTCAGCGTTAAAACTTGCCGGCACGCTCATGATCATCGTCATCGCCATCTTGATGGCGGAACGACTCGTCCGAGGCCGCAAGCAGTTCAGCTATGCGACGACAAAAGTGAAGCCGCTCAAGCCAAGACCGTTGAACGGCTGGCACCGCTACGCCGTGTTCGGTTACGTGGCGACGATCTTCGGTATCGCTTTTGCGATCCCGTTCATCCAACTCGTCGCTTGGACGTTCTTGACGTTCGAGCAAGTGTTCACGGCTGAATTTTTCCGCCTCGTCTGGAACACGGTGAGCGTCGCCTTTATCGCGACAATCATCATTCTCGTATTCGCACTCATCATCGCCAACTATACGCGGCTGTTCCCATCGAACATGACGCGCGTCATCTCGAAAGTGACGACGCTCGGCTACTCGATCCCGGGAGCGGCCATCGCCATCGCTGTCATCACGTTGTTCTTACTATTAGACGAATGGGTGCTAAAAGCAGCGCTCGCGCTCGATGTCGGACAGACGTTCGTGTTCCGGACGACGCTCATCATGCTCATCTTCGCCTACGTCATCCGTTTCCTCGCCATCGGTTACAACTCGATCGAGAGCGGATTCGAGAAAGTCGGGAAGTCGTTCACGGAAGCGTCACGTATGCTCGGTTGGGGCACGGTGCAGACGTTCTTCCGGGTCGATATCCCGATGATCAAAGGGGCGATCATGAGCGCGTTCATCCTCGTCTTCATCGATATTATGAAAGAGTTGCCGCTCACGCTGTTCTTGCAGCCGTTCAACTTCTCGACGCTTGCGACGCAGGCGTTCAAATATGTCAGTGATGAGAAGATTCACGAAGCGGCGCTCGCGTCGATCGTCATCGTTCTCATGAGCGGATTGTTAATCTTTGTGTTCCATAAGGTGCTTGATAAGGAGGCCGACTAATGTTTGTTCAAATCAACGATTTACACTTCAGCTATAAAGGTGCGCAAGCAGAGACGATCAAAGGGTTCTCGCTCTCGATCACGAAAGGCGAAATCGTATCCCTCCTCGGCGACAGCGGTTCGGGGAAAAGTACGATCTTGCGCCTGATCGCCGGTCTCGAGATGCCAAATCAAGGCGTCGTCGTCGTCAACGATTGCGTCTGTTGTGACGACTGCCAGTTTATGCCGCCCGAACAACGCGGCGTCGGCATGGTGTTTCAAGACTATGCGCTCTTCCCGCACATGACCGTTGAGAAGAACATCCGCTTCGGCCTCCATAAGCTCAGCCGGAAGGAGCGGAACGAACGGGTCGAGGAGATGCTCACGCTCGTGAACTTATCTGAGTTCCGACATCGCTATCCGTATGAGCTGAGCGGCGGTCAGCAGCAGCGTGTCGCGCTCGCGCGTGCGCTCGCACCGAAGCCGTCTCTCTTGATCTTAGACGAGCCGTTCAGTAACTTGGACACGTCGCTCCAACACCGGATCCGCGACGACTTGCGCCGTCTCCTCAAACAGACGGGCACGACGACGATCTTTGTCACGCACGACGAGGAAGACGCGGAAGCGCTCGCCGACCGTATCGTCTATCTCGGAGAAGGCAAAATTAAAAAGCAGGTCATGACGGAGAACAACAAGACGTTCAACCCGCAGATTCCTTGCTTTGTGTAAGTACGGCGCACTCATTGATCAAAAATGGGTGCGTCTTTTTTTGTGAAGTTCATTACTCAAAAAATCGATTGTCTAAAACGGACAGATGCTCCTGCCAATCCGACCAGTAGGACTGGAGTGATGTGATCAATCCATGCCCACCAAAGCTAATTGTACTTTCGTGGGACGCATAAATGATCCAGTTCATTTTTTGGTCAAACCAATAGCGTTCTAAATAACGACCTTCATAACAAGGATCTAATGAAGCGGTGTCGATTTGCCATAGTGTACGGTCCTCATGCAGTTCAAATATAAGCTCCGTCCCTTGGTCCCATACCCATTGGCGGATTTCTTCGATTTTTTGATCAACATCTTCAATATAATCGCTGTCGAATGCAATCACATCGAGTCGAGGAGAAGTGGAAAGAGGGTACCAATAATACGAATCGTTCACACCCCAAATGGTGCGAATTCTTCTCTTTAACTGATTTGCGAATGGTTGTGAAAGTCGAGTCCTCATGACTTGAAACTCCTTATCCTAAATCTATGCATTTTTTGCTACATTCACTATATATGGAAAACAGAAAAAATGCCCTTAGATTTTTTATCCAAGGGCGTTTCGTGTCTACTTCGCTGTCTGAGACGGCTTCGACTCATTTCCAAGCCGGTCGATCGCCGTCACGTAATACGTTGCCTGCCCGTTCGTGACTTCAACGCTCTTCCGGGCGTGTGACGGGACGCTCTCGATACGTGTCGCGTTCCCGTCGATGACTTCATAGACACGGTAGCCGATGACGGCATCGTCACGGACCGCGTGCCATGTGAGCAAGTTACCGCTTAACGTGACGTTCGTCGGGGCGTCGAGTTCGACTGTCGACTTGATCTCGCTATCGACAAGCTCCGTGTAAACGACGAAACGTTGGTCATAACCGCCGTCCCCGAACGTACCGGAACACGTGATCAAGTTCAAGTTGCGATTTGACGTGGCGCCAAAAATCTCGTCGATCGGGGCATTTTTCGTGTCATAACTCTCTGTTTTTGTGACACGAAATCGCAGCGTGTTGCCGTTCTCGTCGATAATCGTCACGTCATCGCCTGTCTTCAGTTGATCGAGTTCATAAAAGACGGCGGGCCCCGTCTTACTATCAACGTGTCCGGCGACGACGGCGTTGCCTTTACTGCCTGGTTTGACACCGGGTTCGAACCAGCCGACTTGATTCTCGTCAACGGGTACGCCCATCTGTCCGTTATCGAGCACGCCGACTTGTTCGATCGCGGTGTCGACATTGATGCTCGGGATTTGAATCTGGACAGGTGTCACGGCTTTAGTGCTTTCCTCTTCCTCGGCTAAACGAAGTTTCTTCACCTCTTCCTGTAGAAGTGAGAATTCAGCCGATAAATCTGGGCTCTCCTCTATTTGTTTTTCTTCTACAGGTGGTGATGACGATTCTTGAGCGCTCGTCCACGACCAGAAGCCGAAACAAAATAGAGAGAGCGCCAAAAACAAATGGCGCTTGTTCATTGGGCTCTCTCCTTATTTATTATTGAACAGATTGTTTACGGTTGCGAAGCGTGACAAAGGCGAGCATGATTCCGCCAAGTATAGCAAGGCCAGCGTAAAGGGTATTCATTGATTGTGCTTGTGCACCACCGAGACCTGTTTCAGGCATCGCTTCAGGCATTGTCGTTTCAGCGAACTTGTCAGGCATTTGTGTCACGATCGCGTTACCAAGTGTTTCACCAACACCGAACATGAACGCGTATCCTTCACGGAATGACATCCAAGCTGCATCTGCGTCACCGGCTACATATTGATCAAACGTTTGAAGCACGAGTGCCTCATGTTGCATGATCGCTTCTTGACCGGCCGCTTGTGGCAAGTTGCCTTCTGTCGCTGCATCGAGGAACGTGCTGAAGTCGACAGCGAACTGATCGAGTTTCATGCGTGCTTCTTCGATTTTAGCTTCGTCGCCTTCAAGTGTTGCTGCGACGATGTCACCTTGTGCTGTGATGTGGTTCCCGTTCCATACTTTTTCAAACTGAGCCGCACCTTCGTCACCGTAGACCGAACCGATGGCTGCTTTAAAGTCGAGCGTGTTTTGATCTTCAGCCCAGCTGACGTAGTCGAAATCTTCCGCTTTGTCGTAGCCTTTTTGCATGCCGATCGCAGCGAGGGCAAAGTGTTCACCGGCGAGGCTGTTCAATGTCGAACGAAGCTCTACAGCTGGCGTGTCAGCAGGTGTCGGGAACTTGTCAGGCATTTGCGTGACGATTGCTCCTGAGAGGGCTTTACTGATGTCGAACATGAGCTTGTAGCCTTCACGGTATGTCATGTAAGCCGACTCGTAGTCACCGGCGACGTAGTTATCAAACACCGAGAGAACTTGGTCTTCGTGAAGTTCAAGGACGTCAGCGGCTGCTTCTTTCGGTAAGTTGCCTTCTGTCGCAGCATCGAGGAATGTCGAGAACTCTTCGACGAACTCATCGACTTCGGCTTCAGCCTCGGCACGAAGTTCTTTGTCGTCTGACTTGGCAGCTTCGACGAAGTCAGGCGAGTAGTCGTTATGGCCGGCGAAGATGTCTTCGAACTGAGCCGCGCCTGCATCACCGTAGATTGAGGCGATGGCTGGCGTCATGTCAAGCGCGTTTTGATCGAGTGCTTTCACTACGACTTCGGCATCAGGTGCCCCGTCGTAAGCTTTCATCATCGATGTGACGGCTAAGACATAATGCTCAGATAGTAATTGGTCGAGCGTGGCACGAAGGTCTCCAGCTGGTGTGCTCGCTGTTGGAGAGTGGTCAGCTGCCTGTGCGTTCAATGGTACGAGTAACCCCAGTGCCAGTGCCGGTGCAACAAATTTGTTCATTGTTTTTTTCTTCATGTTCAATCGCTCCTTTTTTGTGAGTGGTTGTCGTTGTTTACACCCATCTAACGGAGCGATTCAAAAAATGGATCACTTTTTGATTATTTTTTTTCGTTTTTTTGTTGAAGTGTGCGGTACACCCCTGGTGCGACGCCATATTTCCGTTTAAAAATCCGGTGGAAATAGGGATACGTTCGAAACCCGGACAGCTCGGCGATCCGTTCGAGCGAGTGTTGTGTATACCGCATTTGCTCTTCGGCGAGCTGAAGCCGGATCGTGTGCGCGTACTCGATGATCGTCATCCCGGTCACTTCCTTAAAGAGGTGCATGGTCCGCGACACGCTCAAGCCGACGGCAGCGGCGACGTCGTCAATTTTGAAGTCGGCGGTGACGTTTCCTTCTATATAACGCATCATGCGAGACACGACCGGGGGACGTACATTCGTCCGGACGTCTCGCATCGACCGATCGAGCATGAGCAGAAGCGCCTCGGTCAACTTCTCGATCAACGCTGTGCTCTGTTCATCGGTCGGTCGTCGTGCCTCTTCCGTGACGTGTTGCCAAAGCGACAGGAGGCGAGGGTCAATCGAGATCGTGGTGAGCTGTGAGCGGGTAGTCGTCGACCACCAGGCGTCGAGCGTCGGACCAGCGCAGAACAAATGATAGTCGCCACTCGCCGGGGTATCGATATTCAACTCATAGTAGTCACCCGGTTTGACGAGCAACAGATCGCCGGGGTGCGCGACGTATGTCTCCCCGTTGACGAGGATTCGGGCCGACCCTTCAGTCTGCAAGCGGATCAAGTACGTGTCCAACCGGTTGGCGAACGGAAAAGTATATGCTGCTGTGTGATACGAATAGCCACAAAAGCCGATTTCCATCGAATTACTCCTTTATAATAGCAAGATTGTGCATATCTTAATCATATCATGGATAGGCACAGGCGGCGGGACAAGGTACGATGATGACGTCAGATTTGAACCGATGATGAGGAGGAGACTTTTATGAAACAATGGTGGAAAGAAGCGGTCGTCTATCAGATTTATCCGCGCAGCTTTAACGACTCGAACGGGGACGGAATCGGGGACATCCCGGGCATCACGGAAAAGATGTCCTATTTGGCTGAACTCGGGATCGACGTCATCTGGTTGTCACCGGTGTACGATTCGCCGAACGATGACAACGGCTATGACATCCGCGACTACCGTGCGATTATGGATGAGTTCGGGACGATGGACGATTTCGATGCGATGCTCGAAGAGGCGCACCGTCACGGCATCAAGATCATGATGGACCTCGTCGTCAACCATTCTTCCGATGAGCACCAATGGTTCATGGAGTCTCGGTCTTCGAAAGACAGCCCGTACCGCGACTACTACATTTGGAAAAAAGGCGAGAACGGTCAGCCGCCGACGAACTGGGGGGCTTTCTTTGGCGGCAGCGCGTGGGCGTACGATGAAGCGAGCGACGAATATTATCTGCACTTGTTCAGTAAGAAACAGCCCGACTTGAACTGGGAGTCGGAGACGCTGCGCCGCGAAGTGTACGATTTGATGGCTTACTGGCTCGACAAAGGCGTCGACGGTTTCCGGATGGACGTCATCAATATGATCTCGAAAGACCAAAGCTATCCGGACGGGAAGACGCGCGGGACGGGCTACGGAGACGGAACGCCGTTCTTCTTCAACGGGCCGCGCATCCATGAGTTCATGCAAGAGATGAATCGTGAAGTGTTGTCGAAGTACGATACGATCACGGTCGGGGAGATGCCGGGTGTCAGCGTCGACGAGGCGAAGCTCTACACTGGTGAAGACCGTGACGAGCTCAACATGGTGTTCCATTTCGAGCACGTCGACGTCGGCAACGGTAGCTTTGGGAAGTGGAATCCGACCGACTGGAAGCTGACGGAGCTGAAGACGATCTTCTCGCGTTGGCAAGAAGGACTCGAGGAAGAGGGGTGGAACAGCCTGTATTGGAGCAACCACGACCAACCGCGGGCGATTTCGCGATTCGGCAACGATTCGGATGAGTACCGGGTCGTCTCTGGCAAGATGCTTGCGACACTCCTGCACATGTTGAAAGGGACGCCGTACATTTATCAGGGCGAAGAGTTCGGCATGACGAACGTCGCGTTCGACTCGATCGACAAGTACCGTGACATCGAGACGCTCAACGCGTATCGCGATTACACATCGAACGATTTGTTGACGCACGAGGAGATCTTCCGCGGCATCCACGCCCGCGGACGCGACAATTCGCGGACGCCGGTCCAATGGTCGGCTGACGCGCAAGGTGGGTTCACGACCGGTACGCCGTGGATCGATGTCAATCCGAACTACGTTGACGTGAACGCGGAAGCGGCACGTCTTGATCCGAATTCACTCTTCCATTACTACCGTCAGTTGATCGCGCTGCGGAAACAGAATCCGGTCGTCGTCTACGGGAAGTATGAGCTGTTGCTCCCTGAAGACGAAGCCGTCTACGCGTTCACGCGGGCGCTCGAAGGAGAGACGTGGCTCGTGCTGTGCAACTTCTCTGCTGAAACACAAGAACGGACATTGCCGTATGACGTCAAAGACCGTGTCATCGGCAACATGGAGCCAATCGAACCGTTCACGCTTCGTCCGTACGAGGCACAAGTGTATAAACTATGACAAAAAACTCGCCCAAGCGGCGAGTTTTTTTCGGGCGTATAGTATTCTCCAAGGCATTCGGGAATAGGAAGAGTAGATTCCGACTTAAAAGGGGGAAACGAGATGAAGACGTTGATTGCGTATACGTCACGATATGGTACGAGCGAGAAAGTCGCCCATCTTTTGGCCGCACGGTTGTCCGGAAACGTCCACGTTCAAAACTTGGTCGATGAGCCAGACGTCGATTGGGCAACGGTCGACCACGTCATCGTCGGGGGATCGATCCGGATGGGGAAAGTCCAAGACGAGCTGACCGACTGGTTGAAGCAAAATGAAGTCCAATTGCTTGAACGTCCGCTCGGATTGTACTTGTGCGCCGGCACGCCGACCGCGGCGGAGCGGCAACGTGAGCTCGAAGGCGCGTACGGGGAACATTTACGAGCACACGCCTACTTCGTCGAAGTCGTCGGTAGCGGCTATGACTTTGAGCGGATGGGCTTCCTCGACAAAGCCATCGTCCGGATGATGGCCAAACAGACGGTCAGTTCGCTCAATTTGGACGAAGCACGGTTGAATGAGCTCGTCGAGTCGGCTCAAGCGTCACTTCGCACCCGATCTGAGAAACCATAAGCGAATAAGTCGTGCGCTTCGACCGGGCTACTCGTGGAGATGAGGACATCTCCACTTTTTTGTTCGCCTTCGATGTGTTTTAGCACGACGTTAGCGAGCTGTCCGCCGATCTTTACAGAGATCGGGGCCGAATTCCGGCACGTGACATCTTCGATTGTGACGTGATCGGTCCGGTTGTCGCCGCCGAACAGTTCGATGTCGGCGCGGCTGGAAACGAACCCGCTTGTGGCAATTCGTTTTAATTGAACGTTCCGAGACTTATACTGGACGGCGAGCGCTGGATGTCCTGTATAATCATAGGACGGGTCACCGATGGCCGTAAAGCCATGGATCAATACGTCTTGATACGCCGATACGACGAGGCTACGGGGCGATGACTTGGCGTATAGCTTCGAGCGTACCGGTTCAATCGATAGTAAATTCGTTCCCGAGATGAACCGCGCCGTCTTCGACTCGGGATCGTCGGCCAAGTGGTGTCCGATGTGGCGAAAATTGAAGGACCGATTATCACGATACGAGACGTGCCCAAAAATATGGACGTCATGGGCGGCCGAGGACGTACCGTGGGCTTTCACCTCGACTCCTCCAAAACAACCTTCCGTCATATTGTTGACGAGCACGACGTGACGCGAACCGTCATCGACCTCGATGCCGTTTGAATTGGAGAAGCCGTGGGCGTGCGTACGTCCGTGCGGGTGATGACAGTAGCAGTTCGTGATGTAGATGGCGTCGCTATGATGCGTCGTGATGCCGTCGTCCCCATAGTTCGTCGCCTCGCAGCGATCGAGCCAGATGTAGCGGCTGCCTTTTTTGGCACGCGATCCGTCCCCGAGGTAATGGTAGTGAGGGGCGGTGATATCGAACGCGTGCAGTCCGGCACCTTTGGCGGTGACGTGATGGACCCAGGCGAATTTGACGTGGGCGAACGTCAACGCGCTCGAAGCCGTGTCTCCACTCGACGTCCGATCGACGTCGCCAAGGCGCTCGACGTTCCAGTCGAGCGTCAGATGGGCGACCTCGATGTGATGGTTCCCATAAAACGGTGTCGCATTTCGCAGCAGCCGGCGATGCTTCGGTGTGCCGTCGGCCAAGCGTAATACCGTGTCCTGCTGTCCCGCACCTTCGAGCACGCAGTTCGAGGGGATCCGGACGCCACGGACGATATAGACACCGGCCGGCACGTGGACGTGGCGGTTCGACCGAAGCGCGAGCCGGAATGCGAGCGTGCAGTCCGTCTTGCCGTCCCCGACGGCCCCGTAATCGGTCACGTCGACGTGATGGCGTGTCGTCTGCAGTAAATTCAAATGTTCCGCGTCGAGACGACGCATCCAGACGGGCCGGACGAGATCGTCGACGACCTCGAGCGGGAGTGCACTCGTCACCGGTGTGATCCGTTCCGTCATCGGCAAGTGGGAGCGGTACGACTTCGATTGGTCAGGATAATGGTCGTGTCGCGTCGCTTGATGCCAAGCGAGCGTCTCCGTCAATAGCTCATCTGTCGACCAGGCCGCGTAGCGGGCGATAGTGGCAGCGATATGCGTGCGGTCAATTTGATTCATCATATGAGTCGTCCTCCTAACGTTCACTACATGTGATGTACCCGTTTTGAAATTATTTTTAGCAAACCGAAGTATTTAGTAGACAGAAGCATTTATCCATGGTATATTACATATGTGCTTAATTAAGAATAGCTGGAAACATAATTCACAATCGCTTGGGATTATTTTTCATGAAAGATAATCCAACAAGTTTTGTGCTTTTTTTTGGTCAGTTTTTTCTAGTAAGGCACTACTAGAACGCACAGCGTTTATTTCAGGAGGGTTCATTATGAACACAGGTAAAGTAAAATGGTTTAACTCAGAAAAAGGTTACGGCTTCATCGAAATGGAAGGCGGAGACGACGTATTCGTACACTTCTCAGCAATCCAAGGCGACGGCTTCAAGACACTTGAAGAAGGCCAAGCAGTAACTTTCGAAATCACTGACGGAGCTCGTGGCCCACAAGCTTCTAACGTTGAAAAAATCTAATCTTCCTTTCTAAGGAATTTTATAACCTGCTCGCTTCGGCGAGCAGGTTTTTTCGTGTCTTCGTGTTTAATCAAATGCCGCAAGGGAATGATTATACGAGTGACTATGATAAGGGGGCTTTTTAAATGGATGCTAAAACAACGGCACAACAAATTCTAGATGCAAGCAACGTCGGAACGATGGCCACGGTATATAAAGGGAAGCCGCACAGCCGATACATGACGTTTTTCCATGACGGTCTGACACTCTATACGGCAACCTCGAAAGATACGGATAAAGTCGATGAGTTGAAGAACAATCCGTACACGCACGTCTTGATCGGCTACGACGGGGACGGGGTCGGCGACACGTATCTCGAGATTTTAGGAGAGACGTCGGTGTCTGATGACGAGTCGATGAAAGAAAAAGTGTGGAACGAAAAACTTGAGGGCTGGTTCGACGGCCCGGATGATCCAAAACTCGTCATTTTAAAAATCTCACCGCAATCGATGCGTGTGATGAATAAAAAAGGCCAACCGCCACAACAAGTTGATCTTTAACATAATTAAGCGAGAATTCTCCCACCTCTAAGCGTCTGGGGCGAGGCCCAGCGTAGGTGGGAGATGAATCGCCCGTACATAAACCTCTTGGCCACCCCTGTGACAGATATGACGAACATAAGTTCGTAATTCCGTCAGATTTCCCTTCCCCCGTCGCGGGTATCGGATGAGGAAGGCGTTCATCACGATCATCGGCCGAGAGGAGGGGGAGACATGCTGAATGGCTACAAATACAGGCTCCACCCGACGTCGGAACAGGCCGATTTCCTGGTCAGGACGATCGGCTGTGCCCGGTTCGTCTACAACAAGCTGCTCGAGGACCGCATCGCTATCCACGAGGAGACGAAGGCGAGCGGCGGGTCGAAGCGAAAACTGCCGACACCGGCCTCGTACAAGCCCCTGTTCCCGTTCCTCGCCGAGGCGGACAGCCTCGCGCTCGCCAACGCGAAGCTTCACCTCGACGCGGCGTTCGCGAAGTTCTTCGCCGGGACGGCCGGCTTCCCGGTGTTCAAGTCGAGACGAAAGGCGCGCGCCTCCTACACGACGAACAACCAGCACGGCACGATCCGCATCGAGGGGGACCGGGTCCGGCTCCCGAAGGTCGGGTTCATCCGCTTCACACAGCACCGAATCTTCGACGGCGAGATCCGATCGGCGACCGTGTCGATGACGAAGACGGGCAAGTTCTTCGTGTCGCTCCTCGTCGAGCAGCCCGACGAGCCGTGGGTCCCGGCCGAGCACAAGATCGGGATCGACCTCGGCCTCGGGCACTTCGCCGTCATGACGAACGACGCGCTCGTCACGGAGAAGATCCCGAACCCGCGCAACCTGCGCGAGGCCGAGGAACGGCTGAGACGAGCGCAGCGCGCGCTTTCCCGCAAGAAGCCCGGCAGCAGGAACCGCGAGAAGGCACGGCTCGTCCTCGCGAAGAAACACGAGCAGGTCAAGAACCGACGGCACGACTTCCTCCACAAGCTGTCGCGACGCATCGTCGACGAGAACCAAGTCGTCGTCGTCGAGACGCTGAAGCCGAGGGAGATGATGCAGGACCGCCGCCTGGCGAAGTCGATCGGGGATGCCGGGTGGGGCGAGTTCGTCCGCCAGCTGGAATATAAGGCGAGGTTCTATGGACGGACGCTCATCAAGGCAGACCCCTGGTTCGCCTCGACCCAGGTCTGTTCGGCCTGCGGCGAGAACGGCGGCAAGAAGGGCCTGCACGTCCGCGAGTGGACCTGTGCCGCATGCGGCACGCACCACGACCGCGACGTCAACGCGAGCCTCAACCTGTTGCGTCTCGCAGACTAAAACACCCCAGGGCAGGGACTGCCCGACGAGCTTGGTCCACAACCGTGGCTAGTCAAAGCACGGTCTTCCCAAGAAGCTCCCACTTCAAGTTGCGAAGCAAATAAGTGGTGAGTAGTTCACAGCAGTGGAAGCGATGTCTCGAGTAGACATTGCTTTTTTTTGGTGCAATTTCCAAAAAGTTACTGACCTGTGACACACATATGAACGAAACGTGAACTATTGTCTCAAGCTATGTGAAAACATGAACATGGATGGTATATTGTGAATGTAATCACATATAAGCCATTATTCAACCATTCAAAAGGAGGAATTATCATGTTCACAAAGTTTTGGCAAAACCACAACATCGCAACCGGCATCTTGACGGTGTTACGGATCTGGCTCGGCTATCAATGGCTCACAGCCGGATGGGGTAAAATCACGGGCGGCTTCGGATCAGGCGGTTACCTTCAAAACGCAGCTTCACTCGCGACGGGAGATCACCCGGCGGTCGCCGGATGGTGGGCAGCTTTCCTTGAAAAATTCGCGATTCCAAACGCAGCACTTTTCGATATCTTAATTCCGTATGGTGAGTTCTTGGTCGGTCTCGGTCTCTTGCTTGGCGCCCTCACACGCAGCGCGGCTTTCTTCGGACTCGTCATGAACATGGCGTTCTTATTGTCAGGGACGGTCAGCACGAACCCGACGATGTTGATCGTATCGGTCTTGATTCTCGTCGCGGGCTACAACGCAGGCAAAATCGGCGTCGACGGCTTGTTCCTTCGCCGCTTCGTCGAAACAAAAATTGCGCATCGTTCACCAAATCGTCAAATAGCCTAACGACTTTCTAACGTTCCCCTGTGACAAACTTCACCTCTATCGGCTACGATGAACGTAGCATCGATTAAAAAGGAGAACGGATATGAACGCAACTCGATTCAAATGGCTCGGTTATACAGAGGGGATGTCATTCCTGCTCTTATTGTTGATCGCCATGCCGCTCAAGTATTTGGCTGGCATGCCGCTAGCCGTCAGCATCGTCGGTGCGGCCCATGGTTTCCTGTTCGTCGCTTACGTGGCGGCAGCGGTTTACATGGCGTGGCGCTTCAACTGGGGCTTCAAAGTGTTAGTCCTCGCGGTCATGGCTTCGGTCATCCCGTTCGGGCCGTTCTTGTTAGAGAAACGAGTCCTTCCATCAACAGAGAAGACATCGAACTGAAAAACGTTCGATGTCTTTTTTTCGTTCATTGATGTGTCGGCGCGCTTTCGACTTCAGCCAGTACCGTCGCTTTTTCAGCCGCGATATCGTGACGGATGCGATGCATCGCGAACAGCGTGATCGAAAGCAGGCATACCATGCAAATCGCATAAAGTGACGTGACCGACATCCATTCGCTCAATAACCCGAACGACACGAAACCGAGCGGGGTGATCCCCATCGCGAGCGATTCGAGGACGCCCATGACACGACCGAGGTAGCTTGGTTCCGTGTTCGTCTGCAAAAACAGTTGGATGGGAATATTGACGCGGATGATGAAGAAACCGCTCAACAAAGCGAATCCGGTGAGGAAGACGATGGCGGGTGTGACCGAGAAGTCGAAATAGAGCGGGACGGCCGGGCCGATTTTGCTTTATGTTGTGTCCAAACAGACGGTTCAAATTGAAGCGTGAAGCCGTGGCGTGCGAACGTCGTCTCGGCGTCGTGAAGTAAACTATGACGCGCGGCTGGTACTCCGGACGACGGGGCGGTTACGCCGACGTGGCGACCGGTCAACTGTGGATAACGAATCATGAGATCCTCCTGTGGATAAGTGATGGGCAGTGATACGGAAATGAGTTATCCACATGTGGACAATTTATTTTTGTTGCATGCGCGCAGCGTGCTTCATGCCCCAAGCGTTCATCGTCTCGAGTACCGGGATAAGCGTCTTGCCGTACTCGCTCAACTGATAGTCGACGCGCGGCGGGACTTCCGGATAGACGGTACGGATGATGATATCTTGCTCTTCTAAGTCACGCAACTGGGCTGTCAAAATCTTTTGGCTAATGTTCGGGAGCGAGCGTTTCAGTTCACTGAACCGGAGCGTCCCCCCGTTGATGAGCGCGAGTAAAATCGATGGTTTCCATTTACCGGTGATCAGTTCGAGTGCGGTATCGACTTCACAGCTTGAGATCATCGTCATGAGTCTCGCTCCTCTCTAAGTATCCTTTCGGTAACTATACCACCTTTTTGTGCCGTCTTCTGCAAACGGGACACGGCATGTATAGTAAAGAGAGAGGTGAGAAAACATGAAATTAACCAATATCCAACTCGGACCGGTCACGCTCCGGGTCAGTGAATTAGAAAACATGAAACAGTTTTACGAACAAGTCATTGGAATGGACGTACTCGAAGTCGGTAGCGACCGCGTCACGCTCGGTGCGCCGAATGCGCCGCTCGTCATCTTGCATGAAGTCAAAGGTGTGCGTCCGAACCGGAAGGCGGCCGGCTTGTTCCACATGGCAATCTTGCTGCCGGACCGCGTCGAACTCGGACGCATTCTCCGTCATTTGATCGAGCGACGGATTGAAGTCGGTCAAGGCGACCATTTGGTCAGTGAGGCGTTTTATTTGAACGATCCGGAAGGGAACGGCATCGAGCTGTATGCCGATCGGCCACGTGAGCAGTGGGAATATGAAGCGAACGGTCACGTGAAGATGTCGACCGATCCGGTTGAGTACGAATCGATGCTCGAGGCGGCAGCCGACCGTCCGTTCACAGGTCTTCCTGTCGGGACGACGATGGGACACGTTCACTTTAAAGTACGTTCCCTCGAAGCGGCCAAGTTATTCTATCAACATCGACTCGGGTTTACCGTCACGACCGATTCATACCCGGGCGCACTGTTCCTCGCGGCCGACGGGTATCATCATCACATCGGTGCGAACGCCTGGGCCCGTCCGACTGAACCGATGAACGACGAGGCGGGACTTGAAGCATGGACGCTTTTTGTCGACGCTTCGACGAACCACGAACTCGGAGGGACGACGTCGGAATGGTCGCTCACCGACGCCGATGGGATTACGGTCAATATAAAAAGCGTGGACTAATGTCCGCGCTTTTTAACGTGCTGAAATTTTCTTTTGACTCGAATCAAACGAGAGGCGAATGCCGCGTTTTTGATACGCTTGTTCGACCCGTTTTGAATTGATGCTGAGCTCAAGATGAGCCAGTTTCAAATGTTCAAGTTCTGGCACCGTGACATCGAGACGGACGAGCTCCATGTTGCGCTCGGCTTTTTTGCGTGTACGTCTCAAGTTACGGGGCACTTCCTCTGACGTCAGTGCCGCGATCGTTTCATTGATCAGTTGTCGTTTATCGCCTTTGACGCTAAGCGCCGTGTAAAGCTTATCGAGCGAACCGAAGCGTTTGATCAACTGTACCGATTGACTTTCGTCAAGGCCGGCTACAGGTGGGATGCCGTCTGAACGGTCTCCCGTCAACGCTTTGACCGCTGAGAGCTGTTTCGGCTTCAATCCTTCGTACAACGCTGCAATCTCCTCAGGACGAATCTCGAGATGTCGCTTGAGTGGGAGCGGGCGGTTGTCTTGGATATCACAACGAGCTTGCATTTGCTGAAGCTCCTGTGTTTGAAGCCATACTGTGATACGTGGGCTCACGAGCTGAAGCAAGTCTTTATCCTTCGTCATGATAACGACAGGCGCGCTGCAGCTGAACTTCCGAGCGATGTGGGCAATCAAATCTTCTCCCTCATAACCTTCGACTTGATATTGCGGGATTCCGCTCTCTTCAAGCAATTGGCGCATGAGTTCCATTTGAGCCTTCAACTCGGGTGGTGTCTGGCGACGGCGGCGTTTATAGCCGGGATAAAGCTCGCGACGCCACAATGTTTCACGTGAGACGTCCCATACGACGACAAAATGAGACGGACGATGTCTGCGTAGAATCGTCCGGATGAGGCCGGTCATACCGATGACGGCACTCCGATCGTTTTTAGATACCTCGCGTCCTTTTTTCGTTCGGCTCGCGGCGGCACCGTAGTAGGCACTGGCCAGCATGGAGTTTCCGTCAATTAAAAATAGTTTACGTTCCATGCGTAACCTTCTTTCTGTAGTTGTTGGACCGAACATTAATGAACTGTTCGGTGATGTTGTGTCAATGAGTGACACGCACTCAAATTAGCAACATATGTGCAGTATATCACGACAAGCCTTGAAAATATAGCGACAGTTCGAGCGTCAATCGAAAAGCCCTCCCTAATGTTCAAGGGAGGGCAGTCAAAGACACTCAGTCCATTTCGGCTCGAAGCTGATCTTTATGCGCAAGAATCAAGTCGACGAAGACGATGCGGTGATTGTCGATCTCGCGGACGATCAGTTCGTGCTCACCTGGCAGGACGAAACGTTCGCCGGTGCGTGCATTCGCTTTTTGCGAGAGGACGAAACCACCAATCGTATCGACGTCATCCTCGATCTCAATGCCGAAGCGCTCTTCGATCTCTTGCGTGAGCACGAGACCAGACAAGCGATAATGGCCTGGATTGACTTCAGTGATCTCGGCTTGTTCGTCCCGGTCGAACTCGTCGCGAATCTCACCGACGATCTCTTCAAGGATGTCTTCGATCGTGAGCAGGCCGGCGGTGCCGCCGTACTCATCGATGACGAGACACATCATCGTCCGTGCGTTCTGCATTTTCACCATCGCTTCTTGGAGCGGTGTGAATTCTGTGACGAGCGGTAACTGATGGATAAACGATTCAAGCGGGGCGTCACTCTTGACGAGTTGGGCCGTGAACACTTGTTTGGCGTTAATAAAACCGAGCACGTCATCGCGGTCACCGTCTCGTGTGACCGGATAGCGCGTATATTGATGTTCTTGGACGGTCGCGATAATCGTCTCGATCGAGTCTTCTTCATCGATCGTCACCATATTCATCCGCGGCACCATCGCATCTTTTGCGACACGTTCATCAAACGAGAAGATATTTTGAACGTAAGCGAGTTCGTTCTCGTTGATTTCGCCACTTCGAAAACTCTCCGTCATGATAATTTTGAGTTCTTCCTCCGAGTGCGCCGTCTCTTGCGCCGTCGTCTTGACACCGAACAAGCGGAGCGTGAGCCGGGCCATACTGTTGAGCACCCGGATGAACGGGTACAACAGCTTCGTGAAGAAGTAGAGCGGCCGGGCGACGAGCAGCGTCAATTTCTCGGCTTCATGTACGGCGAGCGTTTTCGGGACAAGTTCGCCGATGACGACGTGTAAAAAGGCGATGAGCAAAAAGGCGATTAAGAACGACAGGAATGTGGAAACCGACGGCGAGACGCTCAAGCGGTCGACGAGCGGTTGAATCATTCCTTCGATTTGATCGGCACCGATCCAACCAAGGCCGAGCGCGGCGAGCGTGATGCCGAACTGCGAGGCGGATAGCGAGTCATCGAGGTTCTCGATCACTTTTTTAGCGACGGACGCTCGTGAGTTTCCTTCTAGCACGAGTTGGTCGAGCCGTGCGCTCCGGACTTTGACGATTGAAAATTCGGCCGCCACGAAAAAGGCGGTCATGAAGATGAGAAAGGCGACGATCAATAAACTGAGTAACATGGGACTGTCCAAAAATTCCCCAAAAAATCGGGGATTCACCTCCATAAGAATAAGTTTGTACGTTTTTCAGGCGAGTCCTGAAAACGAATAGTTTGTTTCAGTATAGTAGATTTCCCATAAATATTCAAAAGACAGCCCGAAAGGTTTCATGAAGAGGGGAATGCGGGAACTACAAACCGAGAAGACGAAAGGGGAACCGACATGGCAAATTATCCAGAACTTCAAGGGAAAGTCGCAGTAATCACAGGCAGTTCAAAAGGAATCGGACGAGCGGTGGCCGAACGCTATGCGAAAGAAGGCGTCAGCGTCGTCTTAAATTATAGAAGCAGTGAAGACGAGATGAAGGAAGTCATCCGCGGCATCGAGGTGGCCGGAGGCAAAGCCGTCGCTGTCCAAGGTGACGTCGCCGAAGAAGGGCTCGCCGAGAAGATGATCGAAAAAGCAGTGTCTGAATTTGGACAGATGGACATTTTCGTCAACAACGCCGGTGTCCAAGTCGAAGCGAAAACGCACGAAATGGAGCTCGACAACTGGCAGAAAATTATCGATACGAACCTGACTGGGACGTTCCTAGGGGTGCGGGCCGCACTCAAGTACTTCGTCAAACATGATCTGAAAGGAAACATCATCAACATGTCTTCGGTGCACGAGGTGATCCCACGCCCAGGCTATACGCATTATGCGGCGAGTAAAGGCGGGGTCAAGATGTTCACGAAGTCGGTCGCGCTCGAATATGCGGCGAATCAAATTCGGGTCAACGCCATCGCGCCTGGTGCGATCGACACACCAATCAACAAAGAGACGATGCGAGACCCAGAAGAGAAGACAGGGCTCGAAGCGCTCATCCCGACCCATAAGATCGGGCGGCCGGAACAGATTGCTGCGGTGGCAGCGTGGCTCGCATCAGACGAATCGTCTTACGTCACGGGCACGACCATCTTTGCTGACGGTGGCTTGTCGCTCTATCCGGCATTCGGTCCAGAAAGCAAAGTTCAATAACATAAGGGATGGCTCGCCCGAGGCGAGTCATCCCTTATTGTTTAGCCGCTCATTTGATCTTCCTCGATATATTTCGGCAAGACGATCGTGAACGTCGATCCGAGACCGACACGTGAGTCGACCCGGATCGTCCCGTCATGCCCTTCGACAATCTCTTTACAGATGGCAAGACCGAGACCGGTGCCACCGATCTTCCGGCTGGCCGAATTGTCGACGCGATAAAACTTGTCGAACAGTTTCGGGAGCGCTGAAGTCGGGATTCCGATGCCAGAGTCCGTGACGGAAATTTCGACGCCGTCCGACTGGTCATTCGTGACGGACACCGCAACTTTTCCGCCGTTCGGTGAATATTTGATCGCGTTATGGAGCAGGTTCGTGAACAGCTGGCTGAGCCGGTTCCGGTCCCCGTACACGAGGACGTCGGTGTCACATTCAAACGATAAGTAATGGTGTTGACTCGCGCCTTGATGGACGGCAATCGTTTCTGCCAAAATATCATACAAGCTTTCGGGCTCGTTTTGATACGTCTGTTTACCTGACTCCATCCGCTGAACGTCGAGTAAGTTGGAGATTAAATCCTCGAGACGGAGCGTCTCTTGATGAATCATCCCTAAATATTGATCGGTCCGTTCAGCCGGCATCGTCCGATAGCGCATAAGTTCGGTAAACCCGATGATGCTCGTTAAGGGGGTGCGCAGTTCATGAGACACCGTCGAGACAAGTTCTGTCTTCAAGCGGTCGACCTCGGTTTCTTGCGTCACGTCCCGGAAGACGAGCATCGTGCCGTGGCGTGTGCCACGCAAATGAATCTTTTCAGCGTACATTTGGATGAACCGTTCTTCTTGATTCATCGAGAACGTCACGCTCTCTTCCATCGCTTCGCCGTCAAACGCTCGGCGCATGAACGAGAAGAACGAGTCTTTTTGATCGACTTGGAGACCGAGTTCTTCAAGGTCGGCATCAAGCCGATACAGGTCCGTCTCGTTTTGCTTTGTGATGGCCTGATTGAACATGACGAAGAGCGCCTGGTTGGCGAGTTTCTCATGCGTCGTATGTTCAACGTAAATGACGGCATCACGGATCGAGTGCAAGAGTCGCGCGGTCTTCTCACGCTCTTCTTCGACTTGATAACGTTGCGACGACAGTGACGACGCCATTTGACGGAACGAGTCGGTCAGTTGGCCGACCTCGTTCCGGGTCGATACCAAAACAGGGACGGGTATGACCCGATCGTCGGTGAGCCGCTTGCTATTCGTGATCAACTCTTGCAGTTGACCGGTCAACCGTTGTACGTAAGGCCGAGCCGCAATGAAGAGGACGAGTAGTACGGTGAGTAGCGACAGGAGCCAGAGCACTTGCGCCCATTTCGTATGGGTGGCGAGCTGTTCACGGAGTTGGTTTTCTTCCGCGTTCAAGGCGTTGCGGTATTCGGTGAACACCGTCTCCATGTCGACGATACTCGCGCTCATGTCAGCCGCGCTCTTCGAGTTGATCTTGAATTTCCGATCGGCCTGTGCTTCGGTTTGAGGCGTCACTTTCCCGAGCGTCGGCATTTGCAGGAACGGCTCGGTGACCGTGCCTTCCCGCTTCGCGACGACGTAGCGCTCGAGGCTAGGCATGACGCGTTGTTGATAGGCTGAGAATAACGCTCGGGCATCCCCCGCATACGTCTGTTCTTTTTCTGTGACCGCGTTCGTTTCGAACCAGGCGGTCTGTGTCTCGATCAAGACTTGTTTCTCTTTGACGCGGACGAGCAACTCCTCGTCACCGAGGAGGACGTAACCGCGCATCTCATATTGCATCGACTGCCATGTCTCGAATAGCTCGGTCGCATTCGTGCGACGTTCACTGACGTTCTCGAGCGATGAAGTCGTCTCTTCGATTCGATTTTCCGTATATACGTATACGGCGAGTGAGGTGAGGAGGATCAGTCCAATGAATAAATAGAAGACGAATAAAAACTGCCTTCCGATCCGCTCGTCAATCCAAGCTTTCATAGGGACCGTTCCTTCCTGGAACTACATACATTCCGGCTGTGACAATTATTTTCTACGAGTGTCGTTCCCCTATTGTACAGATTTCGGCAGCGATATACCACTTATCGAGATGTAGTAAACATGCTAGCTAACGTCTATTGAACAATTGCGAACGATGTGTTGTTACCTAATAGATAGTGGAGGGGGTGAGAGGGATGCTAAGTTTAAAAAAGTGACATCTCAGAAGATGTGGTCTATCCGCTCCTGAGGCGGCTCACGTCGGAAGGCTACTTCACGACGTATTTGAAGGAGTCGGCAGAAAAACCGCCACGGAAATACTACGCAATCACGGAGCAAGGAATGGCCCAGTTAGACGAATTGCGAGCGGGCGACTCGATGGGGAAAATTGACGAAGCGATGAGTGCGGGACAAGACTTTGACGTTCAAACATCGAACATTCACTTCGCTTGAAGACGACGAACGGCAGCATCACCGTCGAATAAAGAATAAACGAAAAGACTCGCCACGACGGCGAGTCTTTTCGTTAGAGATCATGTACGAGAACGTAGGCGACACGGACCGGTCCGTGGACACCGACAATCAAGTTCATCTCAATATCGGCCGAGTTTGACGGGCCCGAGATGAAGTTGACGCCTTGCGGTGAGGCGAGCTCGCCGTTGCGATCGAGTTCGGCCAGCTGTTTCGCCGCTTGCGTCATGCGGGGCACGAGCACCGATTTCGGGATGATGGCGATGTGATCTTGCGGCAACAAGCTGATCGTCCGCGATTTTCCAGGGGCCGCGTATTGGACGATGGTCGCACTTTCAGCGAGTGCTTGATCGGCAATCGTGATCCCAATGTCAGCTTTCACGGCAAGAGCGCGGCTGTCATCCGGACGCGCGGCATCCCACCAGTCGAACGCCCGGCTCGTTTCGGGTGCCCATTCCTTAATGCGTGCATCGTCCTCGGCGATAATCGTCTTGCCGTCGTATCGTTCGAGGAGAAGACGGAGCGTGTCATCGAGATGAGTCGACTCACATTCGACGACGTCGGTATGAATGCGCGTCGCGACCATACGGAACGTCTCGAGGAGTTCCTCTGTTGAAGCGTCTTTCAACACCTCGTCTTGCGGACGGTGCTTGTATACTCGTTTCGGAGGCGTCAAATCGACGTCGCGTCCGAGTTGTCCCGCGATCCGCTTTAAAAAGTCTTCACGGTTGGTGATCGTTCCTGGATTCATTGTGCATTCCCCCGTTTCTTAAACCAGTCGCGGACCGTCTGTTTGGCCGGCTGCGGCAAGTCTTTCGAGTCGGTCCAAGCTGGTAAGCCTTTGTCGATTTGCCCTGCTGTCGCAAACGGGGACGACGCGAACGGCGCGATCTGTTCGGCCGCCTCGAACAAGAACGGGCTCGATGACGTGACGGCGAAGCCTTTCATGGCGATGCGTTCGACGAACGGTGATTTTTTCTTGTCTTCGACGATGACGCGGCGATGCTCGATCAACAGTTCATGGAGCGGAATTTTGACCGGACACGCTTCCGTACAGGCACCACAAAGGCTTGACGCATACGGCAGTTCTTTATAGTTCTCGTAACCGTCGAGCAGCGGGGCGAGCACGGCGCCGATCGGTCCCGGATAAATCGAGCCGTAGGCGTGGCCGCCGATATGGCGATAGACCGGGCAGACGTTGATACATGCCGCGCAACGGATACATTGGAGCACGGACTGGAACTGAGTCCCGAGAATGCCTGACCGCTTGTTGTCGACGATGACGAGATGGAATTCGTCCGGGCCGTCGACTTCGCCGACGCTTTTCGTGCCGGCGAACGTCGTGATGTATGACGTGAGCCGTTGACCGACCGCGCTCCGGCACAACATATTGACGAGTACTTCGAACTCTTCGTAAGACGGGACGACCCGCTCCATCCCCATGACCGAGATGACGGTGTTCGGGAGTGACGTGACCATCCGGCCGTTACCTTCGTTCGTGACGAGACCAACGGCGCCGCTCTCGGCGATGGCGAAGTTACAACCGGTGATGCCGACCTCTGCTTTCAAGAAGTCTTTGCGCAGTTCACGGCGCGCGTAGCGGCCGAGCTCGGTCGGGTCGTTCGTTCCGTCGTAGCCATGGGTCGTGAACGTCTTGTGGACATCGTTCCGGTCTTTGTGGAGCGCCGGTGCGACGATGTGCGACGGTGGGTCGTTGTCGAGCTGAAGGATCCATTCCCCGAGATCCGACTCGACGACCGTACACCCTTCTTCGTGAAGCGCCTCGTTCAACCCGATCTCCTCGGTCACCATCGACTTCGATTTGACGATGTGTTTGGCGTCTTTTGCGCGCACGACTTCGCGGATATAGCGGTTCGCTTCTTCCGGCGTCTCGGCGAAGAAGACGTTGCCGCCCCGCTTCGAGATATTCTCACTCAACTGGTGTAAGTAGTAATCGAGATGCTCGAGCACGTGCTGACGAATCTCTTCCGAATGGTCGCGGAACGCTTCCCAATCCCCGAGTTCCCCGGCCGCGTTCAAACGTCCGTCGCGCAGGCGATTTTGCGCCGAGCTGACGGCTTGGCGCATGAACGGGTTATCGATCCCGTCTTTCCGCCGATCTTGAAACTTCTCGTCTAACCGAATCCCCATGCTCATGCTTGTTTCACCCCTTCGTTCAACACTTCCGCGATATGCATCACTTTGATCGGATGCCCTTGTTTATGCAGGCGTCCCCCGATGTTCATCAAACAAGACGCATCAGCGCCGATCAACACGTCGGCCCCTGATTTTAAAATTGACTCGACTTTCTCGTCGACCATCTGCACCGATACGTCCGGCATCTTGACCGAGAACGTCCCGCCGAAGCCGCAACAGTTATGTACCCCTTCGAGTGGGACCATCGTCAACCCATTAACGTTTTTCAACAACTGTCCCGGTGCCGCCTCGATCCCGAGCAAGCGCGTCATATGACACGAGGCGTGATACGTCGCTTTCGCCGGGAATTTCGCCCCGACGTCTGTCACTTCGAGCACATCGACGATGAACTGCGTCAGTTCGAACGTCTTCGCCGCATGGGCTTCGGCCCGCTCTTTCCAGACGGGATCGTCTTTGAACAAGTGCGGATAGTCGCGCATCATCATGACACACGAGCCGGACGGTCCGACGATATAGTCGGCGTCCGCTTTCTCGAACGTCTCAATCATGTGTTTGGCAATCTTTTTCGTCTCTTCATGGTAGCCGCTGTTATAGGCCGGTTGACCGCAGCACGTCTGCTCGAACGGGAAGCTGACGTCACAACCGAGATGTTCTAATAGTTCGACCGTCGCTTGTCCTACCGATGGGAATAACGTATCGGAGAGACAAGTGACGAACAACGCCACGTTTGGCATGTCCATTCCTTCTTTCCTGTTAAATGATACTTTCGAAAACGATTTCATCGCCATTATTCCATATCTTTGAGTCGGAAAACAGAAAAATGGAACGGATTTCTCAAATAATTGTAAAATAATGCCTAATTGAGAACCGGATGATAATGAACGAATATTCAGTAACCGACTGCTATACGACAGTGATTCCCTGATTAATAACAGAAAAACCCTCGTCGGGGACGAGGGTTAAAGTCAAGTATTATAGGAAAAACATTTCCAAAATAAACAATCCGGCGAACAAGTAGATGAGCGGGTGGACCGTCTCTTTGTTCATCGCCTTGAAGATCGGGTAGAGGATGAACCCGAAGGCGATCCCGCGTTCGATACTGCCTGAGAGTGGCATGATGAGGATCGTCATGAACGCCGGGAAGTATTCACTGAAATCTGTCCAATCGATATAGCGGACGTTCGTCAGCATGAGTGCGCCGACGATGATGAGGGCCGGCGCCGTAATAGCGGCGACACCTGAGATCGCACCGATGAGCGGGCTGAAGAACAATGTGAGACCGAACAAGCCGGCGACGACGGCTGTCGTCAGTCCGGTCCGTCCGCCTTGGGCGACACCAGCGGCCGACTCGATGTAGGCCGTCGATGGACTCGTTCCGACGAGTGAGCCCCCCATCGTTGCGAGCGAATCAGCGAACAAAGCCCGGTGCCCGTTCTCGATCGTCCCGTCTTCTTTCAACAAGCCGGCTTGCTTGCCGACACCGACGAGCGTTCCGGTCGTGTCGAACAACGTGACGAGGAAGAACGACAACACGGCCCCGAACAAGCCATATTGGATGACGTCAGAGAAAGCGGTGAGCGGGTTGACCATCAACCCTTCCGGTAGCGTCGGCATCGCCGTCACGCCTTCGATTTTCAATAGCCCCATGAAGTAGGCGGCAATCCCAGTGACGACCATCCCGATGAGCAGCGAGCCCGGGACGTTACGTGAGAAGAGGAGGGCCGAGACGATCAGTCCACCGAGGACGAGCAAGACGCTCGGTGACGACAACTCCCCGAGACGGACGAGGTTCGCCTCATCCGCGACGATGAGTCCAGACAGCTTCAAGCCGAGCGAGGCGATGAACAACCCGATGCCGGTCGTGATGGCGTGCTTCAATGAAGCCGGGATCGCTTGAATCAGTTTCGTCCGGATCGGTGACAGCGATAAGATCAGGAAGAAGACCGACGACACGAAGACGACGCCGAGCGCGGCTTCTGGTGCGATCTGTTGTTGCGCGACGAGTGTATAGGCGAAGAAGGCGTTCAAGCCCATCCCAGGTGCGACCGCGATCGGCAGGTTGGCATAGAACGCCATTAACCCTGTTCCGATCAAGATGGCGATGATCGTCGCCGTGAACGCCTGGGCGAACGGGATGCCTGCGTCCGACAAAATCGCCGGGTTGACGACCGAGATGTAGGCCATCGTGACGAACGTTGTGATGCCGGCCATCACTTCTTGTTTAACGTTCGTCCCGTGTTGCTGTAAACGGAATAAGTTCATTAGGAAGACTCCTTATAAGTAGTAATTTCCGAACATTAATTGTCTAGTAAAGTGGAATACACGTTATCAACCTGTTGACTATACGAAATCGAATCGACATCGTCAATGATTTTGAGTTAAAAAACTAAAAAAGTTCTCATTTAAGTATTTAATGTTCGGAATTAGAGTTTTTTACTAAAGTGCTTGCTCTGAAACGCGTTTCAGAATGTACGGTAGAGTCAAAGGAGGGAAGCCTGATGAATCCGACGACGTGGAAGACTTGGTGTAGCGGGATTGTCTATGAACTGGTCATCAATCAATTGTACACACCGTTCGGACGCATGTTGTGCGCCCAGTTTCAAGATGAGTTTCTGCACTTACCTGTCGAAGAACGGTTTCGTCTCGCCCAAGCGATTCGGCGACAAGTGATGGCAAGAGATGACAGTCGGTCAGTAGAATGGGTACACTATATGGAAAGACTGACGGATTGAGGTGAGGCGGGATGGCGAACATTCGAGATATCGCGAAACAAGCGGACGTGTCGGTGACGACGGTCTCGCGGGTGATTAACGAACATCCATACGTTTCAAAAGAGAAGCGACAGCGCGTCCATGCAGCGATGGCAGAGCTTGGCTATTTACGGAATCAGCAGGCGTTGACGCTGTCGACTGGGCGCACGCAGCGATTCGTCGTCGTGTTGCCGTATATGGACCATCCGTACTACGGACTGTTCGTCAACGGACTCGCGAAAGCGGCGCTCGTGAAAGGGTATCGTCTCGTCATGTGGCAGACCGAGTACAAGCTTGATCAAGAGCGGCAAGCACTCGACTTACTGAAGCATCGTGAAGTCGACGGGGCGATTCTGTTGTCGCATGCGATGTCGTTCGAAGAATTGGAGACGTACCGTGGCTTCGGCCCGATCTCGGTCGCGACGGTCGGTGCGCCTGAGACGATCTCCTCGGTCCATGTCGACCATTACGCGGCGTTCGTCGCCGGATTGCATGTGTTAACGCAAGCTGGCTATGAAGATATCGGCATCGTCTTATCGCGGCAGTCTAGTCCGAGCTCAATCGCGCGTCAGCGGGCCTACTTCGATGAAGTGGCGTCCGCGCGTGAGCGATGGGTATGGACCGGTTACTTGACGAGTGAAGACGGGATCCGCTTAGCGGCAGAGTTCCTTCAACGAACAGAGCGTCCCCGCGCGCTCTTTTTGTCGTCCGATTACGTCGCGCTCGGTTTTTTAGGGGAGATGCACCGGCGTGGCGTCCGCATACCGGAAGACGTCGCCATCCTCGGGTTTGACGGCCACCCGATCAGCCAGGCGTTCGGTTTAGCGACGATGCACGCGCCGCATGAAGAAATCGGTCGCGCCTTGTTCGACGTGACGTTCGATGAGATGGACGGCGGTGCGGTTAGGACGCAAAGTCTGACCGTCACGTACGTCCCGGGCACGACACTCTAGGCAACTTCCTCGCTCGCTTTTTGAGAAACGATTAGAATGAAGACAGAAGTCGAGAGGAGGATGTTACATGAAGATCAACGTGACGGAAGAAGCACTCCAATTTTTTAAAGACGAAATGGAAGTCGAGGCGGGACAGACGGTTCGTCTGTTCGCCAAATACGGGGGTTCGACTGATTTGACGCACGGGTTCTCGGTCGGTGTCATCACAGAAGAGATCGACAATGCCGCCGTCGAAACGAAAGCGGACGGAATTCGTTTCGTCGTCGCCGAGCAGGACGAATGGTTGTTCCAAGGACAAGACGTCAACGTCGAGATCCGCGGGGATGAAGTCGTGTTCGTTCAGGCTGACTGACATGACAGTTTGTTTACGGATGTGAGACATCCGTTTGACCGCGTCAACCTCGGGGAACAGTCTACGACAAGACTCGGTACCGAAAGGATGAGACAGATGTCAGACCAAGACAAACGTGAACAAGAAGAACAAGAGAAGTTGAACCGGGACCAACCGGATATCTCGCACGAAGAAGATTCAAAAGGGGATCATTCGGACCTCGAAGAGACAGACGAAGACGAACAATCGTGAAGAGCCGAGTTTAGGCTCTTTTTGTTTTGGAATTGAAAGAATGGGGATTGACGGTATAATGGATAAGGGAAAACTATAACAGTGAGGAGAATGCATCATGAGTACAGTACTTGTCTTCGGACATAAAAATCCAGATACGGATACAATCTGTTCGGCGCTCGCTTACGCTGAACTGAAAAAGAAATTAGGGATGGACGCCGAGGCGGTCCGTCTCGGTGACGTGAACGGGGAGACGCAATACGCGCTCGACCACTTCCGTGTCAAGGCGCCGCGCCTCGTCGAACGTGTATCGGACGAAACGAGCTCGGTCATCTTAGTCGACCATAACGAGTTCCAACAAAGTGCGGCCGACATTGCTGACGTGCGAATCCTTGAAGTCATCGACCACCACCGCATCGCTAACTTCCAAACGGCAGACGCACTCTACTACCGGGCGGAGCCGGTTGGCTGCACGGCGACAATCTTGCTCAAGTTGTACAAAGAACACGGTGTTGAAATCGCGTCTGACATGGCCGGCTTGATGCTATCGGCGATCATCTCGGACTCGCTCTTGTTCAAGTCACCGACGTGCACGGACGAGGACGTCAAAGCAGCGAAAGAACTTGCAGACATCGCCGGAACTGACGTCGAGGCGTACGGTCTCGAAATGTTGAAAGCCGGAGCCGACCTGAGCCAGAAGACGGTGCCTGAACTCATCTCGCTCGACGCGAAAGAGTTCGCGATGGGCGACTACCGCATCGAGATCGCGCAAGTGAACACGGTTGACGCGCACGACGTGTTGAGCCGTAAAGCTGAAGTTGAAGCGGCGATGGCGAAGACGATTGCTGACAAACAGCTTGACTTGTTCGTCTTCGCAATCACGAACATCTTGACGAATGATTCAGAAGCACTCGTTGTCGGTGCGAAGCATGATTTGTTCGAACAAGCGTTCAACGTCGAACTGTTAGACGGCCTGGCGACACTTCCTGGCGTCGTATCACGTAAAAAACAAATCGTTCCTGTGTTGACAGCAGCGGCGACGAACTAAGAAATGAGAAAGGCTCGAAGCGAGATGCTTCGAGCCTTTCTGCATGCTATGATACTTTCTTCTGAATCCCATACGTCCCGATCCGCCATAACTTCTCGAACGGTCCGTAGCGATGAGACTTGAGCCACCACATTGAGAAGAACGTTTGGGCAATCAAAATCGCGATACTCAAGAACAATCCTTCAGTGAGCGACAGACGTCCGTAATACCCGAGGGCGATGACGGGAAGGACGACGACGAGCGTGTGCGTCAAGTAGTTCGTCAGCGCCATCCGGCCGAGCGCCTGGAGCGGACGGAACGTGAGTCCTTTTCGGACGGCGACGGTGAACAGACAGACGTACGTCGTCGCGAGCAGTTTTCCTGAGATGAGGACGGCTGCTAGGTTCGTCCAGTAGTAAGCATCACCACCGCCGTAACGATGCCAGAGGATGACCCCGAAAAACGGCAAGGCGAGAACACTGCAAATAATGGCCGTTCGTGTCAATCCTTGAAGCGTCCATGTGAGCAGCTTCCGCTCACGCCCGATATAGAGACCGAATAAAAATAGGCAAAAGATTTCGATCCCGACAAGCAGAGAGTTTGAGATTGCGCTAAAGATCTCGACGTCGAGCCGGTAATCGAACCAAGCGCCAAAGCCGGCGTTATACGCGGTCGGGAACGGATAGCCGGGATTGAAATACCCCGTCGTCCACTCCATCAAGACAGATGAGCCATAGAACAAGAGAAAACTCCCGATCAACAAACTCCACGCCCACGTCAAAATCGCGCGGTTGCTCAATCCATAAAACAAGGGGAGCAACAACCCCCACATCGCATACGTATGTAAGATGTCACCCGACCAGATGGCCAGGTGAGCAAGTCCGAACAGGAAAAGAATGATGATGCGTCGGACATAGCGGCTCGCCGAGTCCCCACGCGCGTACGAGCGTTCGAGGAAAATCGAGAAGCCGATGCCGAACAGTAAAGAGAAAATTGTATAGAACTTCGTCTGGATGAACAAGTCGAACAGTGTCCTTACGACGAGGTCACTACCTTCATACATAGGTTTACCGAAGATCCAGTCGCTCCCGAGCATGCTCGGGATGTTGACGAGGAAGATGCCGCACAGGGCAAACCCTCGAATGATGTCATAGAGAACGATGCGTTCGTTCAATTGGATTGGGCCTGTCATGCGACACTTCCTCTACACGTTTTAGAATACTTTCGTCGTCCACGATTCACAGTTCCAGACGTCGGTGACGATGTCTTGATAGAACTCCGGTTCGTGACTGATGAGTAGGATACTACCTTTATACTCTTTCAATGCGCGCTTCAACTCTTCCTTCGCGTCGACGTCCAAGTGGTTCGTCGGCTCATCGAGGAGGAGCAAGTTCGATTCGTTGTTTTGGAGCTTACAGAGACGGACTTTCGCTTTTTCGCCACCACTGAGGACAGCGATTTTACTCTCGATATGCTTCGTCATGAGACCGCACTTTGCGAGCATGGCCCGGATTTGTTGTTGGTTGAGTGACGGGAACTCGCTCCAAATCTCTTCGATACACGTGTTGTTGCTGACGGCCGCTTCTTGTTCGAAGTACCCGATCTCTAGGAACTCGCCGCGTTCGACCGTTCCTTCGAGCGGATTGATCATGCCGAGCAGACTCTTCAGGAGCGTCGTCTTCCCGATCCCGTTCGCACCGACGAGGGCGATCTTCTGACCGCGCTCCATCTGCAGGTCGAGTGGACGTGAGAGCGGCTCATCGTAACCGATGACGAGATCTTTCGCGTCAAAGATGAGACGGCCTGACGTGCGCGCCTGCAAGAAACGGAACTCTGGCTTCGGACGTTCCGCGCTCAGCTCGATGACGTCCATCTTGTCGAGTTTCTTTTGACGTGACATCGCCATGTTTCGTGTCGAGACGCGGGCCTTGTTACGGGCGACGAAGTCTTTCAAATCAGCGATTTCCGCTTGTTGGCGTTTATAAGCCGACTCAAGCTGCGACCGTTTCATCTCGTACACTTCCATAAATTTGTTGTAATCGCCGACGTAACGCGACAAATCTTGGTTCTCCATATGGTAGACCAAGTTGATGACGCTGTTTAAGAACGGGATATCGTGCGAGATCAAGATGAACGCATTGTCGTAGTTCTGAAGATAACGCTTCAACCACTCGATATGGATCTCATCCAAATAGTTGGTCGGCTCATCGAGGAGGAGGATGTCCGGCTTCTCAAGGAGCAGCTTCGCGAGCAACACTTTTGTCCGTTGTCCACCTGATAGGTCAGCGACGTCACGGTCGAGACCGACGTCTAAAATACCGAGTCCGCGGGCGACTTCTTCGACTTTCGCATCGATGATATAAAAGTCGTTCGAATCGAGCGTCTCTTGCAGTTCGCCGACTTCAGCGAGCATGTCGTCCATCTGCTCAGGTGACGCGTCGCCCATCTCCATGTAGAGTTCGCCGATGCGTGTCTCCATGTCGATCAAGTATTGGAATGCGCTTTTCAACACGTCACGAATCGTCATCCCGCGTGCGAGGACGGCGTGCTGGTCGAGGTAACCGACGCGGACGTTTTTCGCCCACTCGATTTTCCCTTCATCCGGTTGCAGTTTGCGCGTGATGATGTTCATGAACGTCGATTTTCCTTCACCGTTTGCTCCGATGAGGCCGATGTGTTCACCTTTTAATAGACGGAAAGACACGTCATTTAAAATGGCGCGGTCACCGAAACCGTGGCTCAAGTTTTGTACTGTTAATATACTCATAATTCGTATTCGTTCCCTTCAAAGTTGACTATCCGATATTGTAGCATGGATTCAAAAAAATTAGTACGCCAGTCCGACCGACTGCCGGACGAAACTGTTCTCTTCGACCGTGTTCAACATGAACTGGGCGACGTCGGCACGTGAAATCTGTTTACCGTCGGCAGGGATCCCGTCGATGTCCGTCCGGTACACTGATGTCCGCGGACCATCCGTCAGTTGCATCGGCCGCACGATCGTGTAGTCGAACGACGAGTTGCGCCACAGGTCGACCGCGGCCCGGTGGTCGCGAAGCGGCTTCCGGAGCATGAACGTCACGACCGTTCCGGCGATCCCGGGAATCTCTTTGTCAATCCCGGCAGACGCGAGGTACAGAATGCGCGTCACATCGTTCGCTTTCATGGCGGGGACGAGCGCATCGGTCACGCTGGCCAAGAAATCGGGGTCGCTCAAATCGGTCCCGAGACAGCTGATGACGGCGTCGTGCCCGGCAAGCGCGTCGGTCAACGCCGCACTGTCCGTCACGGCGCCTTCGATGATTTCAAGTTGCGGGGTCGGGATGAGTTTTTTCTGTTCGCGCACGAAGGCGGTCACATGATGGCCGTGCTCGATCGCTTGATCGACAAACTGATGACCGGTCCGTCCGGTGGCACCAAGAACGAATAGCTTCATACACAACTAGCTCCTCTCGTTTTTCCAGTACCTTCAGTATACAGCAGTTTCAGAAAAATCGAACTTTTTGCCGTCTTTTCATAAACGGGTTGCAATTGCCGCAATCTCGTCTTCGATTGATTGTGTCTGGTCTCAGTCGTTGCCGATGAACGGCAAGTCAGCTAGACTGAAAGAAGTACGTAACAAGGGGGAACTAGAATGGGAAAAACAGCACTCGTTGTCGGCGCGACCGGTTTGATCGGACGCGAGCTCGTCGAGCAGTTGCTCGAACAAGAACGGTATGACGCGGTATGGATCGTCGTCCGCCGCTCGAAACGTTGGAGTCACCCGAAATTACATGAAGTTGTCGGCTTTGAGAAGATGGATGAGACGTTGCCGCACATTGACGATGTGTACTGTGCACTCGGTACGACGATTGCCGTCGCCGGATCACGTCAGGCGTTCAAACATGTCGACCTCGAGTTACCGCTCGAAGTCGCGCGTGTCGCGAAACAGCACGGCGCCACACGTTACGCCGTTGTCTCGGCACAAGGTGCGTCATTGCGCTCGCCGTTCTTCTACAACCGAGTGAAAGGTGAACTCGAGAACGGGCTTAAAGTGTTCGGGTTCGAGCACTTGATTATCGCCCGCCCGTCGCTCTTGCTCGGCGACCGCGAGTCGTTCCGGCTCGGTGAGAAAGCGGCTGAAGTCGTAAGCCGTCCGTTCCAACCGCTGTTGCTCGAAAAAGTTCCAAATGCGGCCCCAATCCAAGCGTTACACGTGGCCCGAGCTTTGATCATGGCCGGAGAAGAAGGACAAGGCACGGAAGTGTTGACGTCCGGAATGATGCAGCGAATGAGCCAATGAAGCGAGTGACGAGCAAACGCACGAAAGCCGTCTTGATCGACGGTGTCATTGCCGAGCTCCTTAGTTTCGGTGTCGAACAGCTCGTTCGGAAGAAAGTGAAGAGCGAGTTCGTCCACGCGGTCATCACACCAACACTCGTCTCTTATGCGATCGAGGCGTGCCAGATGAGCCGTGGTGGTCAAACGATCGGCTACAAGCTGATGGGTCTCGAACTGAAGAACGATGACGGAACACCGGTCACGGCCGAGCAAGCGTTCAAGCGTGCCCTTCATCGGGACACGTTGACGGTTGCGGCTTACTTCAAGGACCGCGAACACTTCGAGGCGGAAGACGGTGCCGTCTTGCCGCACGACAAAGCTTTCCATATGCACGTGACCGAAAAGAACTGACCTCAGGCGCGAGGTCAGTTCTTTTTTAGTCGTGGATTCGGCTCAGGATGGCGGTCGTCAAAGAGACGACCGTCCCGAGGACGAGACCGTTCGAGAACACGGTCGCAAGAAGCGGCGGTAAATCGTTCATCGCTCCAGGCGGGAGCAACATCGCCCCGGCCCCGATGACGAGCGGGAGGCCGACCGTGAGCGACGCCGTCTTTTGGTTCAACTCGAACGCAGCCTCGTTAATCCCGATGATGATCATCGTCGCGATGAGCGGGGTGACGATGGCGTACCCGACCGCGGCCGGGATGCTTGCGATGAGCGACACGAACGGTCCGATCAAAGCGAGCACCATCATCAAGCCGTGAGCGACGAGGTGAGGGGCACGGTGCACGCTCTCCGTTGACGACAAGAAACCGGCTGTCCCAGAAATCGCGACCGGTCCAGGCGTTCCAAACAGACCAGCGACCATCTGACTGACACCGCTGACGACGCCAGACGCGGCGACGTGGCCTTCGACTTGTTGTTTCGTCCGTGAACTGACGATGCGCTCAATCAATTTGATGTTCGCGAGCACGTTCGTCATGAGTAGAAGTGTGATGACGAACGCGGTCGGAAGTAAGTTCCAATCCCATACCCAAGCGCCGAACGGGAACAGCTCAGGTACGAGGAAGAACGACTCAGAACGAACGATCGGGTTGCCGAGACCGAGCAGATTGAACAACCCGAACCCGACGAAAAGCGTCATGACGAGACCGTATTGTTTGAAGCGGCTCCGCTCGAGCGTGAGCGCGAACAAGACGAGCCCGGCTGTCGCGACGGCTTGGACGATATTGATGCCGTCCTCGCTCACACCGAAACCGCCTTTAATGACGGCACCGGATAGTTGCAGGACGAGCAGGATCATATAGACGCCGAGCACTTGAGGCGTGAACAGCGACAGCATGCGCCGTAACAGTCCGGTCACGGTCATGACCACGCCGAGCACACCGCTCAAGAACAGCATGAAGCCGAGCGCTTGGAGCGTCTCTTGCCCGCTGCCGTAGAGGGCAGGGCCGATCGAGGCGTACAGCGTGAACACGCCCCACCAAATACCGGCCGGTCCTTCTAAGATCGGCAGACGGTGGCCGAACAGCGTCTGGATGATGCTGAACAGTGCGAAGATGAACAGCGAGCGCGAGATGAACGTCATCGTCTCGGCCGGCGACAGTTCAAATAGGGCGGCGATGGCGAGCGGTGGTACAATGTTGGTAGCTAAAATAAAAATAAACCACTGAATCGTCGTGGTTACAGAACTTTTCGTCATGGTGTCCCCCTGATATTTCCCTTTTTTACTATTAGTGTACCGTGACGACGAAGTGGATGCAAATGGAGGTATATAATGAAGAGAAAACTGAAGTGGATCGGACTGTCGTTGCTTGCCGTCATCCTTGTCGCCGTGATCGGCTTCGTCGTTTGGACGCAAATGACATACGGACCGACGGATGAAGCGCTTGGCTATGCGGCTGAAGCTGAACAGGTCGACAACCGACTAGAGTTCGGAGACCGGAGGCGTGAGGTCGGGATTATCTTGTATCCGGGTGCAAAAGTCGATAAAGAGGCGTACGCCTATTACGGGACCCGATTGGCGGAAGCAGGGCACTTTGTCGCCATCCCGTCGCTTCGCTTGAACCTCGGCATCTTAGATATCGATGCGGCGGAAACAATCATCGAGGCACATCCCGATATCGAGCGTTGGTACGTCGCCGGTCACTCGCTTGGCGGTTCGGCCGCCTCGGGCTATGCGCTCGAAAACGAAGATAAAGTCGACGGGGTCATCTTCCTCGCCTCGTATCCGATCAGCGCGATGACGGATAGCGACTTGCGCGTCTTGTCGATCTCGGGTGAATTGGATGGTCTGGCGACACCGACCGATATCGAGACGAGCCGTGACAGCGTGCCGAGTGACGCCACGTTCCATCAGATCGAAGGTGGCAATCATGCCAACTTTGGGATGTACGGGCCGCAAGACGGGGATAATGACAGCCCGCTCAGCGCAAGAGAACAACTTGATGAGACGATTGATCAAATCGTAGATTGGCTTTAAAAAAACAGCGTGCCCGGGTTCGGGCACGCTGTTTAGCGTTGGTCGAGACGATGACTAAGCGACGTCAAGGCCGCGGTCAGTAAGGCGACGGCGCCACCGACGAGGGCGAGCATCATGACCGGTGCGTTCGCATAGACGAGACCACCGAGAGCTGACCCCATACCGATGCCGACGTTGCTCGCGACCGGCATGAGTGACGAGGCGAGTCCTTTCGCATCTGGGTTGAACTTCTCGGCCAAGTCGATCAAATAAATTTGCGTCGACGTCGTGAGCAGAATCGCCATGAACGACATGAGGGCGATGTTGATGAGACCGAGCGTCACGTTCGACGTCGTCACATAAAGCGCCGCGAGCACGACCGCTTGGATGAGAAAGACGAACCGGAGCCGACCGATCGGGTTATGGCTCGCGATTTTCCCGGCCGCCATGTTGCTGAAGATCGAGATGAAACCGTAGGCGAGCAGGATCGGACTGACCCATGCGACCGGGACGCCAAGCACGCCTTTTAAGATCGGGACGAGATACGTATAGACGACGTACGTCGCACCGAATCCGAAAGCCGGGATGAAGAAGGCGATCAAAATACGCGGATTCGTTAAGAGCCGGAGCTGGTCAGAGATCGACGTCTTCGCGCTCGATAACTGGTTGGGGACGACGCGGTAGACCGCGAATAAGGCGACGATACCGAGTGCGGTCGTCATGAAGAACGTCGCTTCCCAGCCCGCGCGTTGCCCGATGAACGTCCCGAGTGGAACACCGAACACGTTCGCCATCGTGAAGCCGCCGAAGATGAACGAGACGGCGATGCCGCGCTTCGTCGGCGGTACCGATTCACTGGCGACGAGCATGGCGAGCGAGATGAGCACACCGGTCACGACCGCGGTCACCATGCGTGTCGACAGCAGAAGACCGTAGTTCGGTGCTTGGCTGCTCAAGAAATTGAGCACGATGAAGCCGAGCGTGAGTCCGAGCATAAGTCTTCGTTTCGGCAAATGGCTCGTGAACGACATCATGAGCGGGGTGCCGATAGCAAAGCTGATGGCGAAGGCGGACACGAGCGTCCCGGCGGTGGCAATCGAGATGGTCAGTCCATCCGCGATATCGGGTAAAATTCCGACAATGACGAACTCACTCGTGCCGAGCACGAACGTGAGCAGCGCCAGTGATAAGATGAGCGTCCAGTCGTTGCGACTGAGCGATGGGGTGGTCGTCAAGATGCAATCACTTCTTTCGTTCAAAGGTTGTTAGACATCAGTCGTTTCCAACATACAGGATTTTTTGACAAAGCAAAACCCCTTTCTCTCCAGTTCGGAAAGAAAGGGGTTGTCTCATCGCCAAAACGCGGTCGCTTCGACACCGGCATGGTCTGACACGATTGGTCCGTTGTCGCCGTCAAAGACGACGGCGTGGCGCGAAACGTGGATCGGGGCGTTCGTCAACATCAAGTCGATGCGAAGCGCCTGCTTGTTCTCGTCCCAACCGGCGATTTTGCCTTGGACGGTCGCATCGCCTTCGCGCTCGGCTGCGAGAAAGAACAAGTCTTGAAGACCGTGGTCGATCAAATAGTCGTAGCCTTCACCGCGCAGAAACGCGTCGTTGTTGAAGTCGCCGAGCAGGAGAGCCCGGTCGTCATCTTCGACGCGGCGAAGCAGTTCATCGAGCTGGTGACGAGCCGGTTCGTCTGCATCATGCCACCAACCGAGATGGCACGAGTAGACGGCTGTCGGTTCGTCCGTTCCGCTGACGACGGCTTTGACGATTTTTCTAGACTTGTAATCGTTCGGGTCGGTCGTTTGGGAGACAAAGAACGATTCGGTCGAGACGAACGGTGTCCGCGATAAGATCGCGACGCCTTCTTCGTAGATATCATAGCCGTAATGGGCGAAATCCCATGTCATGTAATAGGCGACCCCTTGCTCACGGAGTTTTTCAACGAGGACGTGGGCAAAGTTGTTTTCACGGATGAGACCGTCAATCAGCGGCGCTTCTTTATGTTGGTTCACTTCTTGGAGCGCGATGATGTCATACTCCTCGCTCGCGATCCGTTCCACGATCGAGTCGATTTTCTCTTGTTGTCGATCTTCTAACCAGGCGTGACAGTTGAGTGTCAAAATATTCACAGTAGTCCTCCTTTAGAAAAAACAGGCCAACTCGCACGAGCTGGCCTGTTGATTATGCACCGATGACGTCTTGAATGTCAGACTTCAATACGTCGGCTTTCGGGCCGTAGATTGCTTGGACACCACGGTCTTTCAAGATGAGACCCATGGCGCCATTCTTTTTCCATTCGCGCTCTTCTGAGACGAGCGACATATCTTTCACTGTGACACGAAGACGTGTCATGCAGGCATCGACGTCCTCGATGTTATCTTCCCCACCGAGTAGCGCGATAATCCCCATGACCTGCTCGTTGCCGGTCACCGTCGATTGCTCTGTCGCTTCTTCCATATAGTTGCCGTTGCGTCCAGGCGTCGGCAAGTTCATCTTCTTGATGAAGAAGTTGAACACTCCGAAGTTGATGAAGAAGAACGCAGCCGAGACGAGGAAGAAGTTGATCAAGTCTTGCAGGAGTCCGGCTTTGATGATCATCGGGATCCGCGTCAATAGCTCGATCGCACCGAACGCGTGGACACGAAGGTCGATAATGTCCGCCAAGGCGAAGGCGGCACCGGCCATGAGTGCATACATGACGTAAAGGACTGGAGCGACGAACATGAACATGAACTCGATCGGCTCAGTGACACCCGTCAAGAAGACGGCGAGACCGGCCGAGAGGAACATCGGTTTGTACTGGGCTTTCTTGTCCTCGTCGACGTTACGGTACATCGCATAAGCGGCACCGATGAGCGCGGCGAACGACAAGATGACTTGACCGACTTTGAAACGGGCCGGTACGACGTCAGCGAGCAGCGTGTTGTAAGCAGCTGTATCTCCAGCGGCGCGAAGGTTGACGAGGTCCGTCACCCAAGCTAACCAAAGCGGATCTTGACCGGCGACGACTGAACCAGCTGTCGCGCCCGTTAAAATCGTGTACGTGCCCCCGAGCTCCGTGTAGTTCATCGGGACGGTGAGCATGTGGTGAAGACCGAACGGTAACAACAGACGTTCGAGCGCACCGTAGATGAACGGCGCAAGGATCGGTGCCGTGTCACGTGACGTGGCGATCCATTGGCCGAAGCTGTTGAGTGCCCCTTGAATCGTTGGCCAGATGATCGACAGCGCGATCGCCGCGACGACCGAACCGAGGATGACGACGAACGGGACGAACCGCTTCCCGTTGAAGAACGACAAGGCGTTCGGTAATTTACTGAAATTGTAGAATCGGTTATAAAGTGCACCACCAAGGAAACCGGCGATGATCCCGACGAACACACCCATGTTCAGGGCAGGTGAACCGAGGACAGATGTAAAGTAGTCAGCGACGACGAGGTCGGCCCCAAAGAGGGATTGGACTGTCGCTTCCGGGTCTTGGAGCATGGCGCCGTTGACGTTAAAGATGGCGCCTGTGACACGGTTGATCAAAATGAAGGCGATCAGTGCGGCGAACGCACCACCGGCCTTGTCTTTCGCCCAGGAGCCACCGATGGCGACCGCGAACAAGATATGTAAGTTGACGATGATGCCCCAACCTAAGTCTTCGATGATGCGTGCCGTCGTCAGGAGGATCCCGACGTCTCCGGCTGACATGCCGATCAATTTACCGATCGAGATCATGAGTCCTGCTGCCGGCATAACGGCGATAACGACCATCAAGGCCTTACCGAGCTTTTGCCAAAAATCAAATGAGATGAGCTGTTTCATGCTATCCGCTTCCTTCCTGTTCGGAACTTTTTCTCTGTTAAGAACGGCTGCTGATGCAACCGCTTGCATTAATGATTGTAATCGATTGCATAAATTTGTGCAACCGGTTTCCTAAAATTCATAAATTTTCATGGGAGGATGAAAATACGCTGTTTTACGACGTCGCTTGTCAGTCGAAACGAATCCCGCTAAAATACTAGAGGTTGAAAGGGGCGAGAAGAATGGGATGGAGACAGACGACATCAGCATTGTCACAAGAAGAGCAGGCCACGTTGCTTGAAGAGTTGTTACGAACGGGCGTGATGAAAGAAGAGGATCGGCTCTTGTTCTCGATGCTCATGCCAGACCGCGTCAAGCGGATGCAAGACGTATTGAACACGCGGACGAATCACATCACGGTATTGACCGAGGGCGTTGACGATCCGCACAATCAGTCGGCCGTATTGCGTTCGGCGGACGCGTTCGGTGTGCAGACGCTGCACGTCGTCGAGGGACGGGCCAAGTTCAAACCGAACTCGATTATCGCCAAGAGTGCCGATCGCTGGGTCGACGTCGTCGAACACGCTTCAATTGAGGAAGCGATCGATCAGTTGAAAGCGGACGGCTATCAAATACTCGCGACGGCGCTCAGCGAAGAGGCGATCCCGCTCGAAGACGTCGACGTGTCAAAACCGACCGTGCTCTTGTTCGGGAACGAGCATCACGGTGTGTCGGAGCAGGCACTCGCGAAAGCGGACGGGAATTACGTCATCCCGATGCAAGGTTATGTCCAAAGTTTAAATATCTCGGTCGCTGCCGCCATCTCGCTCTATGACGTGACGACGCGGGCCCGTCATATCGTGACGGAAGGATACGGACTATCGATCGAGGACAAACAACGTGTGTTCAAAAACTGGATGGTACGGAGCCTCCCGAAACGTTCGCTCGGGGTGTACAAACAAAAAGGTTTGAACGCATTTGAGCGAGAAACAGGAAAATCCGAGTAGATGGCGAAATAAACAGGCGTACGAGTAACTTGTCCATATTTCGAAAGGGGATGGAAAGATGAGTACGACCAGTTCATTTATCGTGAAAGATGTGACGACGAACTTTAACGAGTTTGAAGAGGAATTCTTCAACCTGTATCGCCATCTGTACGGCGACATCGACCAACTTCGTTTTAAAGAACGACTGTACCGCCATGCCAACCCGCTCGTGTTACTCGCATTTTCTGACGACCGGCCCGTCGGATTCAAGATCGGCTATGAGGCTGAGCCATATCGCTTCTATAGCTGGGCCGGCGGCGTGCATCCTGAGTTTCAAAAGTACGGGATCGGCCGCAAGTTGATGGATACGCAACTCGAATGGGTGAAAGCGCAAGGGTTCCACTCGATTCGGACGAAAGCGCGCAACACGAACAAAGGCGTTATCATTTTGAACCTGTTGTGCGGCTACGACATCATGGGGGCGTACACGGAAGATGGCGCACCGCGCATCATGATGGAGAAACAATTGAACTGACCGATGAGCCGTGGCGCATGCCACGGCTTTTTCGTGAAGATGAAACCAAATGGAATCACGTTCGTATTATAGAAAAAAGGGGGAGACATCATGGTCCATACGTTTGCATTCGGGGAAGAAATATACATCGATTCGACAGGGATGGGAGATTCGTTTTTTAGTGGGATGTTCAGTATTTTCCCGATTTTTATTATCGGCATTCTAACCGTGATTATAATCGCTATTATAAGCATGATTCGCCAAGTGACGAAGACGAAGGGTCTATTGAAAGATATGCAACGCTTCGCGACGGAGCTCGCCGACCATCCGGACGACGAGGCGGCGAACCGGCTCGCGGATTATTTGCGGGACGTGGCGTCGTTCCCGGTCGATCGGACATACATGGAGCCGTTCCGGGTCGCACTCGGCAGCTATCAGTTGGTTATGGAGTCGCCGCATGTGAACGATGGGACGAAGGAGCGGGTCGACCGCCAATACAAGCGGCTCGGCATTTTAGACGGGGAGAAGTTCGCCGATGAGCCGGCGCCGAGACGTCGTTCTGGTTCGCACCATCATGACCACCACAATCATCATAACGACCATCATCACATGTAAAACGCGCCGGGAAGGTCCCGGCGCGTTTTACAACTTACATATATCGGCTCGCATCAAAATCGATTTCGGTCCGGTGATTGGCCGCATCGATAGCGCTTGAGATACGGTTGGCCCGTTTCTCGACGTCGAGCGCCTTCAGACGGTACAGTTCCGGATCATAAAGCGCGTGCTTGATGACAGAAGTGCCTTCACCGTGACCCGATTGAAATTCGCGTTTCGGACGTTCGGCCAAGTCTTGATACATCCGAGCCTGAGCTCGCAACTGAACGGCGAACTCGATCGCCTCGACGAGCGGGAGCGGTCCATCGTTCGTCTCGATGACGGTATGCAAGTGCGCTTCACAGACAAGGCGGTCGAGACGACGCATGTCGGTCCGAATCGATTGGAGCTCGACCTCGATATCCTCGAGCGAGCGGGATTGGATCGTCGGGAGCGGCTCATCCTTCTCGAGCTCGATGAACGCGACCCGTTCGACTTCTTGTAACAACTTATCAATCTGCTTCAAGAGCAGGTGTTTCAATTTGATGGCATCTGCCAGGTACATTGGGATTCCTCCTTCTGCTTTTTCTAACCGTACCACACTGTGATTCCTAAAAAAAGGAAGGCGTTACTTTTTCGAGGTGAGGCGATATGATGAAAGAAAGAGGGGAGGTCGACCGATGAACAAGTGGAAAACACAATGGGTCATTGCCGTCGTTTTGCTCGTATTCGGGACAGCGACGTTTCTCTATCAGTGGATCGACTTGCGACCGGGGGAGATCCGAGATTATATCGTTCAATTCGGTTGGCTCGCCCCGCTCATTTATATTTTATTGTTCACCGTTCGCCCGTTGATTTTATTTCCGACGTCCGTCTTGTCGGTTGCGGGCGGGTTGGCGTTCGGGACGCTGCCCGGTGTCGTCTATACGGTCATCGGCGCCACGCTCAGCGCACTCGTCGCTTATTATGTAGCGGTTCGCTTCGGAGACCGGTTTCTGCGCCATTTCGAATCGAGCGATTATGAGAAGATTCAGCACAAAATCGAAGAAGACGGATTCTTTTACGTCTTGATCTTACGATTGATCCCGCTCGTCAACTTTGATTTGGTCAGTTATGCCTCAGGTTTGGCGAAAGTACGACTCCCGGCTTATGTCTTCGCGACCTCGGTCGGTATGATTCCAGGGGCGTTCGCTAATAATTTTCTCGGTAGTAGCCTCGCGAGCGGGGATATGAAGCTGGTCATCCTCGCACTCTTCGTCTTTGTCGTGTTGACACTCGTCGCGACCGTGTTCCGCGAACCGATCAAGCAACAAATCAATCGTTACAAAAAGAAGTAGGCGCTCAATTGGATGAGCGCCTACTTTTTGCTTAACGGTTGTCGACCGTCTCAGGGTACAAGTCGTGGTTGAACAGGCGATGTTCGGCCATTTGCTCGTACTTCGTGCCCGGCTTGCCGTAATTGTAGTACGGGTCGATCGAGATGCCGCCGCGGGGCGTGAACTTGCCCCACACTTCAAGGTAGCGCGGTTCCATCAGCTTGACGAGATCTTTCCCGATGACGTTGATGCAGTTTTCGTGGAAGTCGCCGTGGTTACGGAAGCTGAATAAATAAAGCTTGAGTGACTTCGACTCGACGAGTTTCTCGTCCGGGATGTACGAGATGTAGATCGTCGCAAAGTCCGGCTGATTCGTGATTGGACAGAGCGATGTGAATTCCGGTGCGTTGAACTTCACGAAGTAGTCGTTTTCCGGATGCCGGTTCGGGAACGCCTCGAGCACGTCTGGGGCGTATTCAAAAATGTATGGGACGCTCTTCTGGCCGAGGAGCGACAAGTCTTGTAAGTCTTCTGGTCTCATAGATATCTTCTCCTTAGACGCCACGTTCGTTGGCGTACAGTAATGTGTGTAGCTGCGGCAAGACACGGACGCTTTGCCATGACGGGTCACGCGCGACGTCTTCCCACAACTCTTTCAAACGTCTGAGCTGCGCGTCGGTGATGTCACCGTCCGCCCCGGGCTCAGGGTTGCCGGCCGACAAGTACATGACGTCCGGGGTGTAGCGGGTTTGGACGTCTTTCGCATAGGCGAGATCGACTTCGTCGAACACGGCGATTTTGAACGTCGTCTGTTCGGGACGCAGCCGTTCGACGATGGCGTCGAGTTTTTCCCAATCGGTCGTCATGCCGGACGACGGTGGTTTCGGGCTGAGCGTCACGTCGTCGATGTCTTGGAGCCAGTCTTGATACCGGCTACCTTGTGTCTCGACGGCGAGCTTGACGCCGCGCGCCTTCAACTTTTCGACCAAATCTTTCATACCGGCGATGAGGAGCGGGTTGCCGCCTGAGATCGTGACGTAATCGTACATTCCGAGCACGTCGAGACGCACGATGATGTCATCAGCCGTCAGCATGTCGGGTTTTTCCGAACCGTCCCAGGTGAAGGCGGAGTCGCACCAGGCGCAGCGATAATCGCAACCGGCGGTCCGGACGAACATCGTCTTCTGTCCGATGGCACGGCCTTCACCTTGAAACGTCGGTCCGAACACTTCGAGGACAGGGATCTTCATTCGTCCACCAGCCATTCACGTCGGAACTCGGCGTATGACGTCGGTGTCTCATAAAGGCGGACGAATTCGACGCGGACGTCGCGTTCGTCAGGCAAGTGCTTAGCGAGCTGATCGAAAATCCAATAGCACATGTTTTCTGCTGTCGTATTCATATATGGAAGGGACTCATTTAAATAGCGGTGGTCGAGATACGGTTCGAGCTCTTCTTTAAAGATGGCTTTCAAGTCACCGAAGTCGAGCGTCATCCCGCGATTATCGAGGAAACCGCTGATCCCCATTTGAAGTTTGTACGTATGTCCGTGGAGCGCTCGGCACTTCCCATCGTAATCAAACAAGTGATGGGCCGCATCGAACGTCACTTCTTTGACGATTTGGACGCGGTGCGGGCAGTAGATGAGCGAGCCGTCTTGTTTGGCCTCGACGCTCGTCGGGGCGAGGAATGGGGCGTGTTTCATACGCGTACCTCCTCGTATGCAGCGAGCCCGTTTTGACGGAGCACACACGCCGGACATTCGCCGCAGCCTGAACCGAGCACACCGTTATAGCAGGTAAGGGTCCGCTCTTTGATGAAGTCGAACGCACCGAGCCGGTCCGCGAGTTCCCACGTCTGCTTTTTATCGAGCCACATGAGCGGCGTATCGATGACGAACGGGTAGTCCATCGCCAAGTTGAGCGTCACGTTCAATGATTTGACGAATTGGTCGCGACAGTCCGGGTAGCCCGAAAAGTCGGTTTCACAGACGCCGGTGATGATGTGATGCATACCGAGTTGTTTGGCCATGACGGCCGCAAAGGATAAGAATAAATGGTTGCGTCCATCGACGAACGTATTTGGGACGTCCGCATTGTCGATGTCGAGATCATGTCTCGTCAACGCGTTTGAGGTGAGTTGTCCGAGTAAGGACAAATCGAGGATGTGGTGCGGGACATCGAGTTCGGCCGCAATCTCTTTCGCGACCTCGATTTCCGCGTCATGGCGCTGCCCGTAGGCGAACGTCACGGCTTCCACATGAGAGAATTGTTGTTTTGCCCAAAACAGGCAAGTGGTTGAATCTTGACCGCCACTGAAGACGACCAATGCTTTTTCGTGTTGCAACGTGCACACTTCCTTTTTCGCTAGTTTTGATGTCGGAGGAGGTTACGAACTCCGGAGGTCACCCTCGAGCGTTTACTTTACCATAAAAAGACGTTTGACAGGGAAAAGAGAAGTAGGTATAGTAAAGAACATCACTGACATACTTTCATGCATAAAAGCGTTTAAGCGGTTAGGTAGAAAATAATGGAACTGAAAGGAGGGGACGTCGATGCAGATGAAAGGGAAAGAGGCTGTATTCGTCGTGCTGATGAGCGGGATTTCCTTGCTCGCACTGATGTTTTTGGCCAAAGCGACGCCACATATGGCGATCTTTGGCACAATGGTACTAATAGGGGGTTACGCGTATTATCGTACGCGCGACTTTAAACGCATCGAGACCGCGATGATCAACGGGATTCGTGAAGCGATTATGCCGATCATGATTTTATTGTTGATCGGGATGCTGATCGGAGTATGGCAAATGTCCGGTACGGTGGCGACGATCCTCTCCATCGGTTTAAATACAATCTCAGCCCAGTGGTTCTTACCGAGCGTGTTGCTCATCACGATGATCGTCTCGACGTTCACAGGGAGTGCCTTCACGACGGTCGGTACCGTCGGGGTCGCCTTGTTCGGGATCGGGATGGCACTCGGGATTTCCCCGGCGCTCGCCGCCGGAGCCATCGTGTCAGGTGCGCTCTTCGGTGATAAGATGAGCCCGCTATCGGATACGACGAATTTTGCGCCAGCTGTCGCCGGTGTCAAACTGTTCGATCATATCCGCTTCATGATGGGGACGACCGTTCCCGCATTTTTGATCACACTCATCCTGTTCACAGTTCTCGGACGGAGCGGTCAAGCGGCTGACACGACGCAAATCGCGGAAGCACAGACGGCACTCGCCGGACGGTTCAACTTGTCATGGTTGACACTGCTCGCACCGGTCCTCGTCGCCGTGCTCGCCTTCCGTCGGATGCCGGTATTGCCGACGATGCTCGTCGGGATGTTTGCCGGTGTATTGACGGCCGGTTTCGTCCAAGGTAACTGGAACGTCTCGAACTGGTTCGGTGTCATGCAGGCCGGATTCAAGTCGGGCGTCGAGAACGAGACGATCGCGGCCGTGCTCGACCGCGGTGGCCTCGAATCGATGCTTTGGTCGGTCAGCCTCGTGTTGATTGCCCTCGCCTTCGGTGGACTGCTCCGTGAACTCGGTGTGTTCCAAGCAATCGTCGATGCGTTACTAGAGCGTCTGAAGTCGCCAGGCAGCTCGGTGCTGTCGGTCGTGCTCAGCTCGATCGGCGTCAACTTGCTCGCCGGCGAGCAGTACTTGTCGATCTTGCTCCCGGGACAAGCGTTCAAACAAGGGTTTATCGACCGCGGCATCGACCCGCGTTACTTGTCGCGTGCGCTTGAAGACGGCGGGACGGTCATCAACCCGCTCATTCCTTGGGGTGTGTCCGGTGCCTTCTTCGCCGCCACGCTCGGCGTGCCGGTGCTCGAGTACGCACCGTTCGCGTTCTTCCTTTGGCTCAGCCCGATCTTCTCAATCGTGCTCGGTTACGTGAAGTTGGGGAAGCAGCGTGATGCGATCAAGCTCGCATCGTAATGAAAGTGATGTCCTGAACGCGCTCAGGGCATCTTTTTTGTGTCGCCAAGCCTCGTTTGAGAAAATAAGGACGAGGAGGGATGACGATGAAACGGCTCGACCCATCATTTTATGAACAACCGACGCTCGAACTGGCCCGGTCGTTGCTCGGGCACTATCTCGTCCATGATCATCTCGACGGACAGATCATTGGCAAAATTGTCGAGACGGAGGCGTATCTCGGGGCGGTCGATCAGGCAGCCCACAGTTTTGGCGGCAGACGGACGAATCGGACCGAAATCATGTTCGGGCAGTCTGGACATGTGTACACGTATCAAATGCACACGCATACGCTCTTGAACATCGTCAGCGGTCCGATCGGCTCACCGGAAGCCGTGTTGATCCGGGCGATCGAACCCGTCGCCGGGCAGGAGTTGATCGAATTCAATCGTCCTGGCATCAAACGGTTCGACCGGACGAACGGACCCGGTAAACTGACGAAGGCGCTCGGGATCACGATGGACTTATACGGACACTCGCTCCAACACGAACCGCTCTACATTGTCGAAGGGGACGGCGTGAACACAATCGAGGCCGGTCCGCGCATCGGCATCCCGAACAGCGGCGAGGCGCGTGACTATGCGTACCGCTTCTTCGAGCGGGACAATCCGTACGTCTCGAAATTCCGCTGAATGTTTAATGGCCGGTGACGGGTGGAACAGTCCCTATGTGCGTAAAACAAAAAATAGGGAGTGTTTCCGATATGGCAAAAGTAGCAACGCTCATCACGGATATGTTTGAAGACGTAGAGTTCACAGGTCCACGCGACGCATTGGTGGAAGCGGGGCACGAAGTTGTCACGATCGAAAAGGCAGCCGGTCACACCGTCGAAGGCAAACAAGGCGAGGCGAAAGTCACGATCGACAAAAGTGTCGACGATGTGTCGCCAGAAGACTTTGACGCTCTGCTCTTACCAGGCGGATTCTCACCTGACTTGTTGCGCGAAGACGAACGTTTCGTCCAGTTCGCGAAAGCGTTCATGGATGCGAACAAACCCGTATTCGCCATCTGTCACGGGCCGCAACTGTTGATCACGGCGAAGACGCTCGAAGGCCGCGACGCGACCGGCTATAAGTCGATCAAAGTCGACATGGAGTATGCCGGTGCGAAGTATGCCGACAAAGAAGTCGTCGTCTGCCAAGATCAGCTCGTCACGAGCCGTCAACCGGACGACATTCCGGCGTTTAACCGTGAGATGCTCAACCTATTAAAATAATCTATCGGCCACGGACATGTTCCGTGGCTTTTTTATGTACATGAGGTGAAAGGGGGCATTTCACTGCGCCCTCTTTTTTACGTCTCAAGACCGAGAGAGAACGTCGTCCCGTCCGTGTATGATAAAAAGCAATACTGGAGTAGGGGACAATGCAATGGAATGGTATGAATTATTCATCGGTTTTTTATTAGGCGTCGTCGAAGGATTGACGGAATTCGCGCCTGTCTCTTCAACCGGACATATGATCTTGGTCGACGATATTTGGCTCAACTCGAGTCGTTTTCTAGGTCAAGAAGTAGCCAACACGTTCAAGATCGTGATTCAGCTCGGTTCGATCTTAGCGGTCATCGTCGTTTTCAGGAGTCGGTTCAAAGCGTTATTGAATCCGAAAGAATTGCTCGCGATTCGACACGAAGGGCCGACGAAAAAGTTGAACCTGCTACATATCTTTATCGGTCTGCTCCCGGCGGCCGTGCTCGGACTCATGTTTGAGGACTACATCGACACGCATCTGTTTTCGATTAAGACGGTATTGATCGGACTCGTCATCGGTGCGTTCTTCATGATTGCCGCCGACTTGTCCGGCGTGAAACGACAGACGACGCCGACACTCGACGACATCACATACAAACAAGCGCTTGGAGTCGGCTTGATTCAATGTTTCTCGCTTTGGCCAGGCTTTTCACGTTCGGGCTCGACCATTTCGGGCGGAGTGTTGCTCGGGATGAGTCACCGGGCTGCGGCCGACTTCACGTTCATCATGGCCGTCCCGATCATGTTCGGGGCGAGCGCGCTCTCGCTTTACAGCAAGTGGAGCTATTTCACGGTCGACACGCTGCCTGTTTTCCTGATCGGTTTCGTCAGCGCGTTCTTGTTCGCGTTGCTGTCGATCAAATTCTTTTTGAAGTTGATCAACAAAGTGAAACTGACGCCGTTCGCGATTTACCGGCTCGTCTTGGCTGCCGTTATCTACGTCTTGTACTTTTAATAAAAATAACGCGTGTTCGCACACGCGTTATTGAAACTTATTACTCATTCAGTTCGTAAAACCAAGTAGAGGTGAGAACATGGGACATATCGTCGTCGTGCTAGGAACGTTGATCGGGTTAGGGACTGTAGGTTTGTTGCTGTATATGACGCGTTACGCGTTTGAATCATGAGAACGGATAATGATAGAAGCGCTCACGTTGGAGTAACTCCATGACGTGGGCGTTTTCTGCGTTGTCGATTGCACGGAGCAACCCTTCCGTCTGTGAACGGTGGGCGAGCAACGCCTCACGTTTGGCGGCACTCTCCTGACCGACTTCGATGAGGACGTGAGGTTTGCCGAGCTCATCTTCCGTCCGATGATCGAAAGCGACACCTAAAAATTCGGGACGCTTCGCTTCGTCCATCTCTTGGAGCGCCCGGACGACCGCTCGTGCCGTCGCCTCATGGTCGGGATGGACGGCATAGCCTGGATAAAATGAGATGACGCGGGTCGGTTTCACTTCGGCGATCAACTTGCTGAAGCGATTCGTCAGTTCGGTCTCGTCTTCGAATTCGACGGTCTTGTCGCGCAGTCCCCACATCCGGAGATCGTCGATGCCCATGACGGCACAGGCGTCCTCAAGCTCGCGTTTACGGATTCTTGGCAGTTCTTCACGTGTCGTGAAGATTGGCGAGCCCATATTACGGCCCATCTCACCAAGTGTCAGACAGACGTATGTGACGGGGAAGCCGTTCTTCTGATGTTGAAGGATCGTTCCGGCCGAGCTGAACGCCTCGTCGTCCGGGTGTGGGAAAATAACAAGTAACGGTCCGTTCATTGGCTGTCCACCTCCGATGCTCCTTGCGGGAGCGGTTTGACGTCTAGATGCAGCGCGCAGGCGAGGCGTCCGAGACGGTCGTGCCCGGCGAGCAGCAACTGTTCACCGTGTTGTTCGAAATCGGTCAATCCTTCGACGTAGAGCCAACCGTGATCGAGCTTTAGTCCGACTCGATACGGTCCGTCTCCTTTGATTTGACCGATGCTGTACTCGATCACGACGTTACGGATAAACATCCCGGCGTTATGGAAATCGGGATCGTTATGCGTGGCGTAAGCGCCGTTCGTCGTCTCGACGTGAGCGTATAACGGCGTCGACACGTGTGCGTTTAAATACGTTTGAATCGTTTCAGGTTGAATCGGTTTCACGCTAGTCTCCTCCAATGGCAATAATGACCCAGGACGTTCGCCCCGGGCCACCTTGTTTATGATTGTGTTGCTAGTTTTTGACGATAACCGGTATGGTTCGTCGGCCCAACGTATTGGTTGAGGCGGAACGAGTGACGGACCGCTTCGGTGATGAACTCTTTCCCGATGCGAATCGACTCGTCGACGGAATGTCCGTTCGCGAGTGATGCGGCGATGGCTGAAGAGAACGTGCAACCGCCACCGTGCGTGAAAGCAGGTTCGATCTTTTCACTTTCGAGCAGACGGTACTCGTTACCGTCATAGAGGACGTCGAACGCCGTGTCGAACCCAAGTTTTCCGCCGACTTTAACGATGACGATTTCAGCCCCGAGCTCATGGATCAAGCGTGCGGCTTCTTTGATTTCTTCCATCGTCGACGGTGTCTTGTCGAGGCCAGCGAGCATACGCGCTTCGAACAAGTTCGGCGTGATGATTTTGGCGACAGGGACGAGATATTTGCGCATCGCGACGGCGACGTCCGGGTTGAGGATCTCGTCGGCGCCCTTACAAGCCATGACCGGGTCGACGACTGCGTTTTGAATGCCGTACTCTTTAATTTTACGAGCCGCGAGCTCGATGATTTCTGGCGTCGGGAGCATCCCTGTCTTGACGGCATCGACGCCGATTCCGGCGAGGACGGTGTCAATCTGCTTCTCGATCAACGTCGTATCGATCGGGAAGACTTCATGGTGCCAAGCGTTATGCGGGTTTTGGGCCACGATGACCGTGAGTGCGGTCATGCCATACACACCGAGCTCTTCCATCGTCTTCAAGTCAGCTTGAATGCCTGCACCGCCACTCGTATCTGAACCAGCGATCGTTAATGCTTTTTTCATCGTCATAGTCGTTCAATCCCCTTTGTCTGTTTGGATAGTTTCACTATAACGACTTTTAGGCGTTACGACAAATCCCATGACCGCCAAAGGTTGAATCGAAGTTTTGAAAAAGATGGCAGGATTTCAATCATATTTGGGGAATAGTAATGAATAGGGTGTAGACCACTTTCAATTTGCTAGGAGGAAAACCGCATGTTAGTGCATAGCTTATGCATTCCAAAAAAAGACGTCGTCACAATCAGTGAAAAGGCGACGTTACGTGAAGCGCTCGATACGCTTGAAAAGACAGGATACCGCTGTGTCCCTGTCCTCGATGAGACGGGAATATTTTTCCGCGGTAACATTTATAAGATGCATATTTACCGTCACGGAATGAGTGGCGCGAGCCTTGACGACAACGTCATGGAATTGATTAAAAATACGCAGAAATACGTCCACGAGTCGGACGGATTCTTCAAAGTCTTCTTCTCGATCAAAGAGTTACCGTATATCGCGGTCCTAAAAGACGAGAGCAATGAATTTTACGGCATTTTGCCACACGGGAAGATGCTCGGCATGCTCGAAGAGGCGTGGAGCCGTGACACAGGCAGCTACGTCGTCACGATCGCACTCAGCGAGCAGGTAGGTGCGCTCGAGAAAATCACGAAAGTCGTCAGCAAATACTCGTCAATCGCGAGTTTGATGACGCTCGACGCGAAGAGTAAAGTCCTTCGCCGTGTCTTGATCACGTTGCCGCCTGACTGTGATGAGCCGAAGAAAGACAAGATCGTCGCCAAACTCGAACAAAAAGGGTTCCGCGTCGTCGAAGTCGAAAACTTGAACAACTGACGAAAGACCTTCCTCGCTTGAGGAAGGTCTTTGTCATGTCAGTCGCTTTTCCATGCGGATATCAGGCCAAAATTGTTCGTTCCAGTACGTGAACGCATCGATGCGCGCAATTTCTTCATAGCCGAGCTTCTTATAAAGATGGTGTGCCGCCTCGTTGAACCCGAACACGCCGAGCTCGATGCGCGGCGTGCCTTGGTGACGAAGCCGTTCCTCCAAAAGTCGGAGTGCCTCGCTGCCCGCACCCTTGCCGCGACCCGCCGCTTCCCCGATGACGAGTCCGAGTCAGGCACTCCCTGGTTCTTGAACGTATAGATGGTTTGCGTCATACATCACGTTCACCTCGCCGACGAGCCTGTCGTCAGCGTAAATGAGAAAGATATCGTGTGTCTGAAGTCGATCCGTCAAGTCGGCGACGGTCATCCGTTGCTCGGCCGCAAGTTCTTCTTCCGAGCGAGCAGGGCGGATCAAATGAACGATTTCAGGATCGTTGTTCCACCGGTTGAACGTCTGGACGATGTCGTCTGACGCTTCGAGCAGCGGAACGAGTGTGATGTTCATCGAACGATCTCTCCTTTCTCGATCAAGCCTTCTGTGCCGAGGCGAGAGATTAGACTGGTTTCAGCACTTGGAGATGGCTTGGGAGCACTTCAAACGTAAGCGGGAGTTTCCCGCCCGTGTCCCCATCGGCGTTGACCGGAAGCGAATCAGGCGAATCGATATACACCCGCTTCGTCTGGAATGCGGTCACACTGTCTGTTTCTTTAAGCTTGCCGGTAAATAAGGCCGGGGCGAGCTGGAAGGCGTCTGTGAAACCGAGATTCTCAAACAAGTAGACGTGAAGCAGACCATCGTTCAACTTCGCATCAGGCTCGAAGTTTTCAAAGCCGCCGACCGAGTTCGTCAGCGCGATGACGGCGAGAAAAGCGTCCCCGTCGAACGTATGCTCTTCGGCCTGAACTGATAACGAGTAAGGACTGTGTTCCCGGAACGCTTTGATACCTTCGATCAAGTAGGCGAACGGGCCCCATTTCGTCTTCTCTTCGACGCTGACTTCATCGACCGCCTCAGCGATGAGGCCGATGGCGATGACGTTCATGAAGTAGCCGTGTTCATACTTCCCAATGTCCATCGGTGTCGGTTTTGCCGTTCGCAGCGCTTCAATCGCTTCTTTCGGGTCGCTCGGTACGCCGAGAGCCCGTGCCAAATCGTTCACCGTTCCGAGCGGGATGATTCCAAAGTCAGGACGATGATCGGCTTCGGCGAGACCGGCCACCGTCTCGTTCAACGTGCCGTCGCCGCCCATGGCGACGACGGCTTTATATTGTTTCGACGCCGCTTCTCGTGCGAAGTGTGTGGCGTCGTCGGCTTTTTCAGTAAAACGGATGTCGACGTTTCCGTAACGTTCGCGCAGCACTTCTTCAGCGAACGGCGCGTGCTCTTTCCCTAATTCTTTCCCAGACGATGGGTTGACGATCAACATAGCTGTATCCATTCAAGACATTCCCCTTTATCAGTCAGATATTGTTCTATATTCCCGTCCGTACTCGAACCTAGTCATCAAAAAAACAACGCGCGTGCGTTGTTTAGTAATGGCGGAACGCCGACATATCGAGATGGCTCGCATCGGATTCGTCGACGGCGAGTTCGATTTTCAAATATTCGTGGAAAGGCGAATCATACGCTCCCATGCAGGCGACCGGTTCATGGCCGGGTACGGGCGATTTTCGTTTCGTCTTGACGAACAGGTAGTCTTCGCGCGCCAACGTCAACAAGAAACGCTCGACTGCGTGCGGTTCGCGCGTGACGTTCGGCCATGGCAAGTGGTTGAACAGTAAAAAGACCGCGCCTTCTTTTTCAAGGGCATAGTCAGGGGCGATGCCTTCCCGGTTCAACAACTCGATGACCGAACTCAAATAGCCTGCTTTAATCGTCAATGAAATCTCATAATACTCACGCATACCGTCCACCCTTTCTAAAAATCACAATAGTTCTATTCTAAACGTTTCAAGGAGACGCGACAACGGAGAAGTTTCTTGACGAAGTGTTTTTAGCGACGTATACTGCTCATGTCCTGCTATACTAAAGGTAAATGATGAACGAATTGAGGTGAAACCGACATGATTGAATCACTCGAATTGAAGGCATGGGTCGTCTTAGCAAGAGCGATGGACGCAATCAGTGATCGTGTCAAAGACGATCTTAGACGCCACCAATTGAATTCAACAGAGTTCGGTGTTCTATCCGTATTGTATAAACGAGGAGATACGCCGCTGCAACAAATCGGTGATCAAATTTTGATCACGAGTGGCAGCGTCACGTATGTGATCGACAAGCTTGAGAAGCGAGGGCTCATCGAGCGCGTCGCCTGTCCGTCAGACCGTCGTGTCACGTATGCATCGTTGACAGGCGAAGGCAAGCAATTGATGGACGTCGTCTATCCTGAGCATATTGAAATCTTCAAAGATATTTATGGACCGCTCAGCGAACAAGAGACCGAGACGTTGATCGATTTATTGAAACGCGTCGGCTACAACGCGGCAGGCAAATAACGCCTGCCTGTTTTTTTGTCAATTATCTTGAAGTTGAAATAATTGACGGTGAGATATACAGATGATATAGTTTTAACTGTTGTTATCAAAATAGAGATTACCAGTGGAGGAACCCATTATGAATAAAGTATTATACGTATCAGCTAACCCAAAACCGACAGAATTGTCATACAGCAAACAAGTCGCCGAGGCGTTCATGACGAAACTTCAACAAGAGAACGCATCGTTTGAAGTCGAAGCAATCGAGCTTTACGATGTCGACGTCCAAGAAATCGATGGCGACGTGTTAAGCGCTTGGGGAAAATTCGCGTCTGGTGAAGCACTCACAGACGTCGAAGCTTCAAAAGTCGCGACGATGAACGGCATGCTCGAGAAGTTCATGGAAGCAGACCTTTACGTGTTCGCGACGCCGATGTGGAACTTCTTCTTCCCAGCACGCATGAAGATGTTCCTCGATAGCGTCCTCTCAGCTGGCAAGACGTTCCGTTACACAGAGCAAGGGCCAGTCGGTCTCCTTGAGAACAAACAAGCGATTCACATTCAAGGCACAGGCGGCATCTACACAGGTACAGACCTCAACTTTGCAGACGCGTACCTCCGTCAAGCGCTTGCGTTCGTCGGCGTGAACGAAGTAACGACACTTGCGGTTGAAGGAATGAACCAGTTCCCAGACAAGATCGAAGACATCGTTGCTGACGCGACAGCGAAAGCAGAAGCACTTGCGAAAGAAGTAGCAGGCACAGTCATAGTATAATCATCGGACGAGTCCACTGGGCTCGTCTTTTTGTGTGCCATCGATTCGGGTATGATAAGACGGAAAGGGGCGAATCGAATGGAAGAACAGTTATCAGACCGCTTGCTCGGCGACTGGAGCGACATCATTGAAGCGGAGATGGAGCAGCCGTACTTCGTTGACTTGAAAGCGTTCGTCGATGAGGCGTACACGACGACGACCGTCTATCCGCCACGGGAAGACATTTGGAACGCGTTCGTCTACACGAAGTTTAAAGACGTCAAATGTGTCATCCTCGGCCAAGACCCGTATCACGGTCCGAATCAGGCGCACGGACTCAGCTTCTCGGTCCAAGACGGTGTCCGTTTTCCACCATCGCTGCGCAACATCTTTCAAGAGTTGCATGAAGACTTGGGTTGTAGCGTGCCGAAGAGCGGGAATTTAGAGAACTGGGCCCGCCAAGGCGTATTGTTGCTCAACACGGCGCTCACGGTCGAAGCGAGTAAGGCCGGATCACACCGCGGACAAGGATGGGTTCAGTTCACGGACTCGATCATCGAGCAACTCGGGAAGCGTGAGCAACCGATCGTGTTTATTCTTTGGGGAAACGATGCCAAAAAGAAACAAAAGCTGATCGGGCCGCAGCACGCGATCTTGACATCGGTCCACCCGAGTCCGCTGTCGGCACACCGCGGCTTCTTCGGATCCCGTCCGTTCTCGCAAGTGAACGATTTGTTGAAACAGTGGGGACAGCCTGAAATTGATTGGTGTTTGTGACAGTTCGCAGTTGCGGACTGTTTTTTTGTTGACGTCGACAAAACGATTTGGTAAAGTTACAACCAACAAGATACTTTAACGCTTAAAAGCAAGTTCGCATAGAAGCATAACTGCATAACAGTAACAAAAGCGATGATCAAACCGAAGTAGAGACATCTTCCCTGGCCCAGAGAGCGTGTGGTGCTGCGAACACGCCCAAAAGATGAATCGAATTACAGTTTGTGAGCTCTCACATGTGAGCGGTCCCCCGTTATCGGATTAGAGTGACTAGACAACGTCTAGTAATCAGGGTGGTACCGCGGCTAAGTCGTCCCTATCGAGTGAATCGATAGGGACTTTTTGACGTCCAGTAGACAAAAGGAGGAAATATCATGCTCACACAATCAATCCCACGCCACTTGGCGCCTCATATCTCGCCCCAGTTTTACAACGAGTACACACCGACCGATCACGCGGTGTGGCGCTTCGTATTACGGCTCAATTTGCATACGCTCGAAGGCAAGGCCCATCCGTTCTACATCGAAGGGTTGAAAAAGACAGGCATGGGACCAGAACGCCTCCCGGACGTCGAAAAAATGACCGCCGAGATGCGAGCGGCCGGTTGGTCGACGGTCGCGGTCGACGGATTGATTCCTGGCGTCGCGTTCTTTGACTTCCAAGGGAACGGGATGTTACCGGTCGCGACCGACATCCGGAAAGTCGAGAACATCTTGTACAGCCCGGCACCAGACATTATCCATGAGGCGGCCGGTCACGCGCCGATGCTGATGGACCCTGAGTTTTCTAAAATCGTGAAACGGTTCGGTCAACTTGGCGCGAAAGCGTTCATGAATCGTGAGGAACACGCCTCGTTCGCGGCACTCAAACGACTGACGATCGTGAAAGAGAATGCCAACTCGACGGAAGCGGATGTCAAAGCCGCCTTAGAAGCGCTGCATGAAGCGAAAGCGCAAGTGACGGGCTTCTCCGAAGCGCAGCAAGTGGCACGTATCTTTTGGTGGACGGTCGAGTTCGGACTGATCGGCGACATCGAGCGCCCGCTCATTTACGGGGCCGGACTGTTGTCTTCGGTCGGCGAGAGCCGTCACTGCCTGACCGACGCCGTCACGAAACATCCGTTCAACCTCGAGCATGCGCTAGAGACGAAACAGGATGTGACGAATATGCAAAGTGAACTGTTCGTCATCCCTGACTTCGAGGCGTTGACGGATGCGCTCGATGAACTCGAATCACGGATGGCCGTCCACACGGGCGGAATCGCATCGCTTGAGAAGGCGCTCGCCTCAGGAAGTCAATCGACGATCCGGCTCGAAGATGGGACCGACCGTGTCGGAACGGTTCGACACGTGACGAACACGGGCCGAGTTGCCCTCGTTCAATGGGGGGACTGCGTGAAAGTTGACCACGGCCAGCTTCGCAATTGGAGCAATCACGGACTACTCGTTTTAGATGGACCAATCCAAGAAGCGCTCGCGGAAGCGGACGTTCGCCTCGATGGTCGCATCGTCAGCGAGACGACAGACGCGATCACGCTAGAAGACGTGAGCGTGCACATCGACGGCAAACAAATCGAGCTCGCGACGCTTGAAGTGAGACACGATTCGTTACCGTCGATCTTCCCGGGCACGGACGTCGAAGAGCTCGTCGTCCTAGAGAAACCGGTTCAAATCGAACGGGACGCCCGGACGTGGACGGAAGACGACCCGCTCTTCAATCGCATCCGGCTCATGCGTGAACAAGGGGAGTCGATCGACGCTCTCGTCCCGATGGTCCTCTCGGAGCATGCGGACGCCTGGTTGGCTCAGATTGAATGCTTGGAACTCGTTCAGTCAGACGAGCTTCGTCAAGCACTCATCGACCGGCTACAAGCGTTACGGAAAACTTCAGACTCTCGCAACGAGCTGATTGGCCGCGCAATGGATTTGCTCAAATAACGCAAACAACCCCGACTTTTTTCAAAGTCGGGGTTGTTTTTATTTGGTCGTTTCGCGCAAGAACGTGATCAAGCGACGATACGTTGAGCTGGCTGCTGGTTGATCCATCTCGAAGTGATAGCTGTTTCCGAGTTCGTATTCGTCTCGATTATAGAAGACGCTCGTCACATCAGTCCGTCCGGAGAGAATTGTCGCGAACTCTTTCGCTTGCGTCTCGAACGACCCCTTGTTCCCGTCGGTGATGAACGTCGGGACGAACGTGGCCGGGATGTTGACGAGAGGGGACGCTTCGGTGACGACGGGGAGGTTCTCCCAATTGTACGTCCCGAAGTAGGCCCAACCGATCCGCTTGAACAAGAAACGGTTGACGGCTTTCGAAGACTCGAGAATCGTCCGTTTCAAATCATACGGGCCAGACAAGAGAACCGCGCCGAGGATCGAGTCTTGCGGGACGACTTGATTCACTTCGGCTGACGGTGCATAGTCATCGTTCAGTTGAATCCCGATGAATTGGGCGACGAGCTGCGCTCCGTTCGAGTCTCCGGCGAAGAAGACGCGGTCGAGATCGAGTCGGAAGCGATCGTTGTTGTCGGTAATATACGTGTACGCCTCTTCGATTTGCTGGAGCGGCACCGGATACGTGACGTCCGGGGCGAGGGCGTAGTTGATGCTGACGACGTTGTAGCCGTTGCTTGCAATCGACGTCGCATACTTGAACACATCAGCCTTATCACCGCCAACGAACGAGCCACCGTGCACCCAAAAAATCGTCGGGACGACATGCTTATCGCCTTCATAGCGAATCAAATCGAACGTCCCGTTCTCGTAGGCAGAATAGTAATCGATGTCTTTACGGACCGACGTCTTTTGAACGACTTCGTCGAATCCTTTGATCGCGACTTCCTTGCCTCCAGTAAATGAAGTTTTGACGAGACGGGACGCAGGCTTCGGTGACAAGAAGACGTAGGCGGCACCGGCGACGGCCGTTCCGACTAGTCCGAGTCCAGCTCGTTTCAATCCTTTATTCATCGTGATTCCTCCTTCGTTCAAACGGTTATTGCTTAACGATTCGTAACGACACTGCTCATGTACGTCTCGATGACGTGGGCAATCCCATCTTCATTGTTTGACTTCGTGATGAAGTCGGCTTTTCCTTTGACCGTGGCGTTGGCGTTACCCATGGCGACACCGAGTCCGGCCCATTCGATCATCGTCAAGTCGTTGTTGCCGTCTCCGCAAGCGATGACGTGTGCTTGGTCGATTCCGACGTGGTCAGCCAAAAAGGCGAGACTCGTCCCTTTCGTCACACCGGCTTCCGTGAACTCGAGGAAGAACGGTTTCGAACGGGCGACGGCGAGCTTGCCTTCGAGCTCGAGTTGCAGCTTCGTCTCGATTGGAGCGAGCGTGTCGCCATCGCCGAGCATGAGGCATTTGACGACAGGGGTCGTGACGGTTTCTTTGAAATCGTTGACGTGGATGACCGGCATGCCCGTCAATTCGCCTTCGATATCGGTATACGGGTTCGGCTGATCGGTTACGATTTCGTTACCGATGTACGTATGAATCGCGATTTCCTCCCGGACACTGATATCATGGAGGTGGGCGACTGTGTCCGGCATTAACGTGCTCGAGAAGATTTCTTCATTTGTTTCACAATTGATGATTGAAGCACCGTTGAATGACAAGATGTAACTACCATATTTGGCGAGCTCAAGCTCACGGGCCGCTGCCCACATGGCGTACGTCGGACGTCCGCTTGCTAAAACGACTTTATGGCCGCGTTCTTGGACGTCAAGCAACGCCGCTTTCGTGACAGGGGAAATCGTGTGGTCGCTCGTGAGGAGCGTATCGTCCATATCTAAAACAATCATGTTATAACTCATAGTGGTAAGGAGTCCTCCTTTAGAATCTAATGACTCCATCCTAATACGATTTGAGGTCAATTGACAACCTTGTCGCAAAAACGTAACTATAATGTAGAGTAGTGAACTCCAGAAGAGGTGGAAATATGAATCGGATATTAGTAGCCGAAGATGAGCATGCGATTCGCAGCTTTATCATCGTAAATTTAAAACGAGCCGGATTTGATGTCTTTGAGGCGACGAACGGCCGTGAAGCGGTCACCGCATTCGATCGTGAACCGTTCGATATCGTCTTGCTAGACGTCATGATGCCTGAGATGGACGGCTTTGAAGCGTGCGCCGCGATTCGTGACTTAGACGAGAACGTCGGGATCATCATGTTGACGGCACGCACGCTTGAAGAAGATAAAATCGAAGGTCTCGGGAAAGGGGCGGACGACTATATCGCCAAGCCGTTCAGCCCGGGCGAGCTCATCGCGCGCATTCATGCGCTCCTGCGACGCGTTGAAAAAGTGAAGCGCAAAGAGAAGAAACGTCTCAAGTCAGGACCGTTCGCCATCGACTTGGCGGCGAAACAAGTGACGAAATACGGACAATCGATCGATTTGACGCCGACCGAATATGACTTGATCTGTCATCTCGTCCAAAACGAAGAAGTCGTCTTATCACGCGACGCACTTCTTGACGCGGTTTGGGGCATCAACTACTTTGGGGACCGGAAGACGGTGGACGTCAACATTCGCCGCTTACGGCAAAAGATTGAAGACGACCCGAGCCATCCGGCTTATATCGAGACGCTATGGGGGCATGGCTATAAGTGGCGGAGACATGACGGATGAGACAACAGCTCGTCATCCGCATGATGATTGTCGTGACACTCGTGCTCTTACTGCTCGTAAGCGTCCTGTCGTACGGTACGTACCGTTATTACTACGAGTATGAGTCCGATGCGTTGGTCAGCCATGCGACGACAAGCGCTTATTTGTATCCACAGGCACAAGTCGGATTTGAGACACCGAGCGCGTTCTCGGTTCTCGTCCGGACGTTCGGGTATCCGGGTACCGATTTGACGATGGTCGACCGCTCTGGCGCGATTATAAAAACAACCGGACAGCGAGCACAACAAGCGTCGTATACACCTGAGCAGCTCGAGCGTCTCGCTAGAGGCGAGTCGGTCGTCCAAGACTATGACGTGAGCGAGGAGCACTTTCTGTCGGTGACGAGCCCGATCATGACCGAGGGGACGAGCGAGTTCGCCATCAGTTTCACGCGTCCGCTCGCAGACTTAGACACGCTCATCCGCGAGATTTGGATGGCGGTCCTCATGATCGGTGTCTTGATTTGGCTCGTGGCGCTATACGCGGTCATCCGAATCGCGGACCGATTCGTCCGTCCGATCCGCGAGATTATTGAGACGGCTGACGAGATGGCGCAAGGTGATTTCGACGTCGAGGTATATTCGAACGAGAAGCACGAGCTCGGGGCGCTTGCCCGGACGCTGACTTACTTAGGCGCTAAAGTGCAACAGCACCAATCGACGCGCAACGAATTCTTGTCGAACGTCTCCCATGAGCTTAGGACACCGCTCACTTCCATCAAAGGCTGGACTGAGACGATCCGAGGCGGGGACGAACAACTGTCAGACGAGACAGAGCTCGGTCTGAGTATCATTCATTCGGAGACCGAGCGCATGATCGGTCTCGTCGAGCAATTGCTCGACTACACGAAAATCGAGGAGAGTCGTCTCGTGCTCTATCGTCAAGAACTCGATCTCGTCTCACTGTTACGTAAAGTAACGATTCAACTGAAACAATCGCTTGAAGATAAGCAGATTACGTTAATCGAGCGCTACCCGGCCAAGTCGGTCGGTCTATTCGATGAGAACCGGCTCAAGCAAGTATTCTTAAACTTACTTGAAAACGCGATCCGGTTCTCACCAGTCGGCGGGACGCTCACGGTTCGCTTCGTCCAGTCGGAGCGGGTCGCCTTCATCTCGATTATCGATCAAGGACCTGGCATCTCGAAAGAACACTTGCAGCGCATCACGGAAATGTTCTATCAAGCGCAAGTGACGAAAGGCAGCAGCGGCCTCGGCCTTGCGATCGCTAAGGAGTTGATCGAGGCGCATGAAGGGAAACTTGTCATCGAAAGTGAAGTCAGACAAGGCACGACTGTGACAGTTCTGTTACCGCTCGACCCGAGCGAACTGCAATAAAAGGGTTAAACCTTCCGAATTCAGGATACATACAATTGTATGTAGAATGAGGGAGGTTTTTTGTCTTGGCCGCAAAAACATTGAAACCGTTGAAAGGAAGTCCGAATGCCGTATCGACACAAACGTCGATCAAAGCGCTGCACATGGACCCGCTTCCGTATGGAAAAGACCGCAATCAAACGGTCGAAACCATCAAAATGGTGATGGGGCAGCTGCCTCGGACTGAACTTGCCGAAGAGACGACGGACACGCTCCATTACGTCGTCTCTTCGAAACTGATGCGTTTTAAAGATGATGTGGAATTTTTATTTGACGATGAAGCGAGACAAGTAGAATTTCGTTCTGCTTCACGACTCGGTCATTCCGACTTCGGTGTGAACCGGAAACGGATGGACGACGTAAGCAAACGATATCGGAGGTTGATGGGATGAAGGACTATCAGTTGATTGTAATCGGGGGAGGCGCGGCCGGGATGACGGTAGCAGCCGGTGCCGCGAATTTAGGTGTGAAAGTCGCACTCATTGAGAAGAAAAAACATCTAGGCGGCGATTGTCTCCACGTCGGCTGTATCCCGTCGAAGGCGCTCATCGCAGCCTCGAAAGATGCGAGTTCAATGATGCAGGCCGCACGTGTGCTCGGAGCCGAGTTTGACGGGCGCGATCATTATAAGACGACGAAGGCACGAGTCGACAAAGCGCGGGCGATCATTCAAGAACACGATGGGACGGAGCGTTTCGAAAAGATCGGGGTCGATGTGTACATCGGGGAAGCGTCGTTCCAAAGCCCGTACGAACTGAAAGTCGGTGACGATTTACTGATCGGTAAAAAGTTCGTCATCGCGACCGGGTCGAAACCGACCGTCCCGCCAATCGATGGATTGGACAGCGTTTCCTACTTAACGAATGAAAACGTGTTTGAAGAAGAGACGCTCCCAGAGAGCATCATCGTTATCGGGGCTGGTACGGTCGGGCTTGAGCTGGCGCAGTCGTTCGCACGGCTCGGTAGCCAAGTGACCGTGCTCGAGGCACAAGACACGTTCTTACCGAAAGAAGACGAGTCTGTCAGTGCGTTGCTCCGCTCACAGCTTGAGATGGCGCTGCATCTAGAAATCGGTGTCAAGGTCAAACAGATTGCTGAAGTGGCAGGACGCATCAAAGTCACAGCCGAAGTCGATGGGGAAACTGTCGAGTATGAGGCGGAAAAACTGCTCATGGCGACAGGACGTGTTCCACGCATCGAAGAACTTCGCCTTGATCGGGCGAAAGTCGACGTGAAAGATGGCTATGTCGATGTGACGTCGACGTATCGGACGTCACAGTCCCACATCTTCGCCATCGGAGATACGATCAAGACGTTACCGTTCACACATGCGGCCGGCGAAGAAGGCAAGGCGGTCGTCGCCAACGCCTTATTCGGGCTATGGAACAAGGTCGATTACAGCAAGATGCCTTGGATCACGTTTACCGACCCGGAAGTGTTCCATGTCGGATTGACCGAGGCCGAGGCGCGTGAGCGTCACGGGGATGACATCGAAATCTTTGAGGCGAAGCTGTCCGAAGTCGATCGGTTCGTCGCCGATCGCCAAGAGACAGGCTTCGTCAAAATCATCACCCGGAAGAACGGCAAGATTCTCGGAGGACACGCGGTCGGGATGACGGCTGGCGATTGGATGCAGATCGTCGTCTATGCGATGCAACGTGGTGATAAGATCGGCAAGTTGTCACGTATGATCTATCCGTATCCTTCGCGGAGTGAGGCCGTTAAGAAAGCGGCCGATCTATACTGGCGGAAGCGGCTCTTCGAGAGCCCGCTCACCGAGCTCGCCCGAAAATATTTTGAATGGACACGTTAACAAAAAGCCCACTCTGTCGCGAGGGCACTGAAAAACCTCCGCTCTATCCGAGCGTGAACAGAAAAAAGGGCGATTGGACCGACTCAAGTCGGGACAATCGCTCTTTTTCCTTGCCCTTATCCTGTTTTTTCTTTTGAGAGGGTGATGATCCGCTTCAGGTTTACCGCGATGATCGCCATCACGCTCTGTAACGTCATGCCTTTCAGGTCTGACGTTTTGTTTCGCGCCA
>NZ_SJUQ01000012.1:0-83301 GCF_004337045.1 Exiguobacterium sp. SH5S4 | reverse complement strand
TGGCGCGAAACAAAACGTCAGACCTGAAAGGCATGACGTTACAGAGCGTGATGGCGATCATCGCGGTAAACCTGAAGCGGATCATCACCCTCTCAAAAGAAAAAACAGGATAAGGGCAAGGAAAAAGAGCGATTGTCCCGACTTGAGTCGGTCCAATCGCCCTTTTTTCTGTTCACGCTCGGATAGAGCGGAGGTTTTTCAGTGCCCTCCCCACGTGGAGGACGAGTTTTTCGTTAGTTGCGGATCATGTAGTCGAAAGCACCGAGTGCGGCTGTCGCACCAGAGCCCATCGAGATGATGATCTGTTTGTAGGCACTGTTCGTGCAGTCGCCTGCCGCGAACACGCCTGAGATGTTCGTCGAACCGTGATGGTCGACGATAACCTCTCCGAAGTTGTTGCGTTCGACCGTATCGAGCCAGTCCGTGTTCGGGACGAGGCCGATCTGGACGAAGACGCCTTCAAGTTCGACGTGATGCGTTTCGTTCGTCTCACGAGACATGTACGAGATCCCGTTCACTTTATCCGTACCTGTGATTTCAGTCGTCTGGGCGTTCGTGACGACGGTCACGTTCGGGAGACTGTGAAGACGGTTTTGAAGTACTTGGTCGGCCTTCAAGTCAGGTGCGAACTCGAGTACCGTGACGTGCTTGACGATGCCGGCGAGGTCGATTGCCGCCTCGACGCCAGAGTTACCGCCGCCGATGACCGCGACACGCTTGCCTTCGAAGAGTGGACCGTCACAGTGTGGGCAGTAGGCGACACCTTTGTTTTTAAACTCGGCTTCGCCTGGGACGTTGACGTTGCGCCAGCGTGCCCCTGTCGACAAGATGACACTCTTACTCTTCAGGATCGCGCCGTTTTCAAGTTCGACTTCGACGAGGTCTTTCTTCTCAAGGCGCTTCGCACGTTGAAGATTCATGACGTCGACGCCGTATGCTTTCACGTGCTCCTCTAAGCTCGCGACGAGTTTTGGACCTTCTGTGTACGACGTGCCGATGAAGTTTTCGATGCCCATCGTGTCCATCACTTGACCACCGAAGCGTTCAGCGACGATGCCGGTACGAATGCCTTTACGAGCCGCATAAACGGCCGCACTTGCACCAGCCGGACCACCACCGATGACGAGGACGTCATACGCCTCTTTGTCTTCGAACGCCGAAGCGTCAGGACCTGTGCCGAGTTTCGCCAAGATCTCTTCGAGTGACATCCGTCCGTTACCGAACGCTTCTCCGTTCAAGAAGACGGTCGGGACGGCCATGATTTCTTTCGCTTCGACTTCTGCCTTGAACGCGCCGCCGTCGATCATCGTGTGTGAGATGTTCGGGTTGAGCACGCTCATGACGTTAAGTGCTTGGACGACGTCCGGACAGTTATGGCAGCTGAGGCTGATGTACGACTCGAAGTGGTACGTGCCTTGGATGTTTTGGATTTGCTTGATCGCATCTGCGTCGACTTTCGGCGCTCGGCCGCTCACTTGGAGCAACGCGAGGACGAGTGACGTGAACTCATGACCGAGCGGGATTCCGGCGAAGACGATGCCCGTCTCTTCAGACGGACGGTTCACGCTGAAGCTCGGTGTGCGTTCGAGCGTGACGTTTTCGACGGAGATACGTGACGACATGCTTGCGAGCTCGTTGACGAGGTCGAGCATCTCGTTTGAGACGGCGTCATCACCAGCGCTCACACGGAGGACGACGTCGCCCTCCATGAGCTGCAAGTATTGATCTAGTTGTTGTTTAATATCTGCTTCTAACATGGAATCCGCTCCTTACAACTTGCCAACGAGATCGAGGCTTGGACGAAGTGTCGCTGAGCCTTCTTCCCATTTCGCTGGGCAAACTTCGCCTGGGTTGTTGCGGACGTATTGTGCTGCTTTGACTTTGTTGACGAGCGTGCTCGCGTCACGGCCGATCCCGCCTGCGTTGATTTCGACAGTTTGGATGACGCCGTCTGGGTCGATGATGAACGTACCGCGGTCAGCAAGGCCATCTTCTTCGTTCAAGACGTCAAAGTTGCGTGAGATCGTGTGTGACGGGTCGCCGATCATGATGTATTCGATCTTGCCGATTTTCTCTGACGTTTCGTGCCAAGCTTTGTGCGTGAAGTGTGTGTCTGTAGATACTGAGTAGACTTCGACGCCGAGGTCTTTCAATGTCGCGTATTCGTTTTGAAGGTCTTCAAGTTCAGTCGGGCAGACGAATGTGAAGTCAGCCGGGTAGAAGCAAACGACGCTCCATTGACCTTTAAGGTTGTTGTCTGATACTTCGAGGAATTCTCCTGTTTGGAACGCTTGTGCTGTGAATGGTAAGATTTCTTTGCCGATTAATGACATGGGGTATGTCCTCCTTGGGTTTTTACTCTAGCGGAATTGTATCTCTACTAGAATAATTATAATGTAATACTAATTTCATATAACCAGACGAAATTGTCAAGACGTATGCATGCTGCCTAAAAGGTTGATCTATCAAGGTGTTTATGTAAAACCGCATCAAAACAGTAAAGAAAACGGTTACATGAAAACTGCTAATTTGTTTTTTAAAACTCATATAAAATGAGTAGAACAGTTATTGGTTAAAAGAGTAAAGAAGAGATTAAGCGCTTCATTCTCGTAAATAATCAACATTTTATCAATTGCATACAAAAAAACCTTATCCATATTGGATTAAGGTTCGTCAAGTTGTTAACTTATGAATCAGTTGTTTATTATAGTCCGCTCCGTCTTTCCCTTTATGCATGCGAGCGTGGCAATTTGGGCATAATGCAGCCACTTGATCAGGACGTGATAATCCATCATCTGATTCTTTATATAAAGAATGGAGTTCGAGATAAGGACCTTCTTCTGTTTCAAAAGGGGCTTGGTTTCCACAAGCTTCACAGCAATTATTTGCCCGAGCCAGCACAGCGTAATAAAGAGCTGCTGTTTGTTCGCGAACTTGTAATTTTCGAGCTGGCATACTTAAACCAGTAGCTCGTTTCGGATCACGTAAAGCAATTTCATTTAACTCTTCAACGGTTTTATAGCGCATAGTTGATGCAAAATGATGGGCTTCTTCTTGAACAACGTGTAGCGGTTCGAATGCAAAAACGATTACTTCGCGCTGGTTATGGTGTTTATCAATTCCGAATTGAATGTCGTAACCGATTAAAATAAGTTGATCCACGAAGCGATAACTACCTTTTCCAAGTGATTCGAAGAGATAGACGTCTTCTCCATTTTCGATATGGTTTAGAAGAGCTTTGTTTCCAAAAGAAAAAGATTGGTTCCCTTCTTGACCCTCACCGCTGTAATAATATAAACCGTCGTCTTCACTCCAGCCATTCTTGTATCCAAACTCTTCATCCATCCCGCTATCAAAAATAAAGATTAGCTTATGTTTGTTCGGAGTACTAATTCCACGTTGACGACTCCCGCCGTATTGATCGTGAAGGACAGAGCGTTTGTATAGTTTGTTTTTTTCGAACAGCATATGTCACCCCGGTTCCGATGTTTTTATCTTCTTAAATTGTACCATGACTAAGTTAGAATAAACGAAAAAGGCAGAGGTCGCCCTCTGCCTTGGTTCATCATTCCGCCATCAACGCACATACTGCATTCGAATACGCTACCGGATCTTCAAGCGGTAATCCTTCGATGAGGAGTGCTTGCTGGTAAAGAAGATCGGTATATTGTTTCGCTTTCGCCTCGTCTTCCGTATAGACGCGTTGCAACGTCTGGAAGATGGCGTGGTCGGCGTTCACTTCGAGCACTTTTTCTGCTTTCATGCCGCCGCCGTTCGGCATCGTGTTCATGATCTTCTCCATCTCGATCGAGACGTCACCTGCGACCGTCAAGCAGACCGGGTGCGACTTGAGACGAGTTGACGCGCGCACTTCTTTGACGCGATCGCCGAGCTCGGTCTTCATGAAGGCGAACAAGTCTTTATTGTCTTCGTTGAGCGAATTCGCCGCCTCATCGTCGAGGCCGAGGTCACCGCTCGCGACCGACTTGAACTCTTTGTCTTCATATGACTGGAGCACTTTGATAGCGAACTCGTCGATCTCTTCTGTGAAGTAGAGGATCTCGAAGCCTTCTTCTTTCAAACGCTCCGTTTGTGGGAGAAGATCGATACGATGGATCGATTCGCCCGTCGCGTAATAGATGTACTTCTGGTCCTCTTTCATACGCTCGACGTATTCTTTCAGCGAGACGAGCTTTTTCTCGTTCGACGAGTGGAAGAGGAGCAAGTCCTTCAACTCATCCTTCGCGGCGCCGAACTGGTCGTAGACGCCGAACTTGATTTGGCGGCCGAACGCGTCGAAGAACTTCTCGTAGTCCTCGCGCTCATTCTGAAGCATCTTCTCGAGCATGCCTTTAATTTTCGACTTGACGTTCTTAGCGATGACGCGCAGTTGGCGGTCCTGCTGCAACATCTCCCGGGAAATGTTGAGCGATAGGTCTTCCGAGTCGACCATCCCTTTGACGAAACCGAAGTAGTCCGGCAATAAGTCAGGCGACTTCTCCATGATCAAGACGCCGTTCGAGTAGAGCTCGAGCCCTTTCTCGAACTCTTTCGTGTAGTAGTCGTACGGGACCGTCGATGGGATATAGAGGATCGACTGATAGCGGATCGAACCGTCGACGTTCAAGTGGAGATGTTTGAGCGGCTCGTCGAAACCGTAGCGCTTCTCGTGGTAGAACGCCGTGTAGTCCTCGTCCGTCAATTCGTTCTTCCGCTTGCGCCAAATCGGGACCATACTGTTGATCGTCTCTTCTTCGACATAGTCCTCGAATTCTTCCGAGTCGTCTTTTGGACGGTGTTTCGTCACGTCGAGTTTGATCGGATAGCGGATGAAGTCCGAATGCTTCTTGATGAGCGAGCGGACCTCATATTCCTCTAAGAATGAAGAATACGTATCGTCTTCGGTGTCGGCTTTCAAGTGTAAGACGATCTCGGTTCCGATCTCTTGTTTAGACGTCGGCTCGATCGTATAGCCATCGATGCCGTCTGACTCCCAAAGATACCCTTGGTCACTGTCGACGGAACGGGTCCGGACCGTCACACGGTCGGCGACCATGAACGCCGAGTAGAAACCGACGCCGAATTGACCGATCAGGCTGTGGTCTTCTTCCATCTTCGTCGCCTGCTTCATCGCGAGCGAGCCGCTCTTGGCGATGATCCCGAGGTTCGATTCGAGTTCGTCTTCCGTCATCCCGATCCCGGTGTCACGGATTGTGACCGTACGTGCGTCTTTGTCGAGTTCGACTTTGACGAAATAGTCGTCCTTGTTGAAGTCGATCGCCTCGTCCGAGAGGGCGCGGTAATACATCTTGTCGATGGCATCACTCGCGTTCGAGATGAGCTCACGCAGGAAGATGTCCTTATGTGTATAGATTGAGTGGACCATCAACTCTAAAATTCGTTTCGATTCGGCTTGAAACTGTTTCTTTGTCATGACCGTTCTCCTTTATCGTTCGATTTTGGCACTCTGTATATAAGAGTGCTAACACTCTTCATTATCCTAATTTTTGGAGAGATGTCAAGGCGGATGAAAACAAAAGATTGACGACGAAGCATCATTCGAGTATTGTTGAGTACATGCGATGAGCTGGTCTATGTAAGACGGCGGACATTCCTTCGGGAGCACGTTGTGGAGCGTGGTTCGACGCGGTAGACTTTTCGAGAGCACCTCTTTAGAGAGGTGCTCATTTTTTTTGCCTAAACATCAAGCCCCTTCAACTGCGAAGGGGCTTTTGTCATGCCCGCACGTAAGCGAGCAGCATCTCTTTCAAGACACGTTGTTGGATCATTGGGTCGATATCTTTCTCTAAATAGCTGATGTGCGACTTCAAGATGATGTTGTTGCCGAACGTGCCGAACGTGTTGATGACTGTGATGACCGTCTCTTTCACGTCGATATCGTGACGGAACGACCCGTCCGTCCGCCCGTCTTGGATGAGCGGCTCGAGCGTCGCCATGATTTGGCGCTGTAGTTCGATATAGCCGTCGATTCCCGGCAGCGGGGAGGCGACGAACGAGGCATAGCTCTCGAACGCCTCACGGAATCGGGAGTGGCTCGTCTGACGCAGTTGTTGCCCAAGCAAATAATCGAGTATTGCTTCTAGTCTTGAATAGGCGTCTCCGGGATGCGCCGTCAATTCCTTGAAGACATGCAGCGTCGGTGTCAAGTTATGGACGGCGGCCGCGACGATCAGTTGGTCTTTTTTCGGGAAATAGCGGAACAGCGTCGCCACCCCGATGTTTGCAGCGTCGGCGATGTCCTGCATTTGGACGCGCTCAAACCCGTCTTTCAAAAAAAGTGTCTCAGCTTGATCGATGATGTGATTCAAGCGCTCTTCTTTATTTTGTTGTCGTTTGTTCATCTAATCACCTCTTTGTTGTCTCGTCATTATAACGTGTTCAGGCAGTTTCGTTGAGAATCAAATGTGCCTCGTCTATTATTGTGATAGTTAGACTATCGTAATTTAAGAATGGAGAGAATTTAATGCGGTTAAAGGGGAAAGTTGCGGTCATCACAGGTGCAGGCAGTGGGATGGGAGAAGCGACGGCGAAATTGTTCGCAAAAGAAGGGGCGACGGTCGTCGCGACCGACATCAATCTTGAAGCAGTAACGAACGTCGTCGAGGCGATTCGGGTGCAGGACGGGGAGGCGCTTGCGATTCGCCATGACGTGACATCACGTACAGATTGGGAGAAGGTTTACGCAGAAGTCCAAGCAACGTGCGGCAAGCTCGACATTCTCGTCAACAACGCTGGCATCGCGCTCGCTAAACCATTTTTACAGCAGACAGAAGACGACTGGGCGCGGACGTATCGCATCAACATCGATGGCGTCATGCTCGGAACGCAATATGCGATCCCGCTCATGGAGAAAAATTACGGCGGCTCGATCGTCAACATCTCATCAATTTCGGCGTTGACCGGTATGGCCGGAGCAGGAGCGTATACGGCATCGAAAGGTGCGGTCCGCTCGCTCACGAAAGCAGCAGCAGTCGATTACGGCAAACAAAACATTCGCGTCAACTCGATCCACCCGGGCTATATCGTCACGCCGATGAGCGCGCCGCATATGGAGCATCCGAACTATAAACAACATTTCTTGAATCAAGTCGCCTTGCCGAATTTAGGGACGGCACATGAGGTGGCGGCAGCCGTCTTGTTCCTCGCGTCAGACGAGGCGAACCATATCACCGGCATCGAACTCCCGGTCGACGGGGGCGTCACGGCTAAATAAAAAAAGAAACTCAGTTCTTCAATGAACTGAGTTTTTTTATACGCGACGATAGCTATGCTAGACTGATATTCAAAAGGAATGATTATGAGGAGGGGATTGGATGGACTGGTATTTGGACAATGTTGAATCCTTACATAAAGAAGCGCCATATACGTTCTATATTCCGAGCAAAGAAGTGTTGAATCAGTTGAAAGTTGATGACTACGTAAAATTGATTTTTACGACTCAAGTCGCTGAATCTGACGGGTATCGTGGTGAACGCATGTGGGTTCAAATCACAAAGATCAACGGGAATGACTTTGAGGGTGCTCTAGACAATGAGCCGGAGCGCTTACCGATAACGCTGGGTACCATCGTGTCGTTCGGGGTGGAACACGTTAGTCAGACTGAATATGAGGATCCAGATGCAGCCAAATGGGATTATTATTCCGATACGCTCGTGACGGTCAGCGCGGACGTGTTAGAACGAGAAGAATTTCATTTCATGTTGCGCGATGAGCCTCATGGGGAAGGCGACTCGGGTTGGTCGTTTTTGAGTGGTTACGAGGACGATGCGTACTTAAGTGACGCCAAAAACTTTCGAATTGTGCCGATTGGAGTCATCTTGAATATTGATGACTCGATCCTAATGTTCACCCAACAACCACCGCTTTGTGCGTATGAACGGGACGAGGAAGGGAAGTTTCAAGAAATCCAAGATTATGATTGGGATGGGTATTTGAATGGCTAACAAAAAGGAGCGCTGTGCTCCTTTTTGTCTACTCTATAATCCCGACAAGTTCCATGACGAGCAGGACGAACAATCCTGAACCGAGGACGGCGGCGAAGAAGACGAGCACGGCGTACTCTCTTTGTTTCAAGATGGCCCACCAGCCGGTCACGAACGCCCCGAGACCGAGTGCGAAGAACGTGGTCATATAGCTAAGTCGAAGCATGTGTGCGGCGTTGTCGCTCCAAAGAGTTGACGTGAACGTCGTGTCGAAGTTGTCGAGCAACAAGAACGGCACGTACATGGCGAGGAACAAGCCAATGAGAATGATCGACCACTTGCCGACCGAGGTGCGGGGGAACAGGGCGCCATTCATGACGATTCACCTCTTTTCCGTACAAGATCATCTGTATTTTATTTATTCCCGTTTTTACCGGAAACGATTAGTCGATTCACTGAATTGTCATGGTATAGTCAGAAAAAAAGAGGTGAAGGTATGGTGCATCAATTTGAGATGGAACGGATTTGGATGGATGAGACCGAGTTGTTTTACCAGATTAGGCTTCAGCTCCATGCATCCGTCTGTTCGAGCAATCAAGATGTATATATGCAGGACGAGACACTGCAAGAACTGATTGACTCGATCGCTGGATTCAATAACACCTGGGGGAAGGAACCCGTGATTTGGCAGTTATTGGACCCAGATGCGGATGACCAAAAAATCAGCCTCACGTTCACGCTGATTGATCGGACAGGCACGATTCAAGTCGACGTCTTCATCCATGACGAGTGGCAACACGATCCGTTCGACCATTTCCATGCGGCCTTCAAATTCAGGACGACAATGGGGCAACTCGATGACTTGAGCGCCCAACTGAAACGTTTTATCCATCGTGAGACCGACCGTGTCTCATCGCTCTATGAACGCTAACAAGCCCAGACAAAAGCGTCTGGGCTTGTTTCAGTACCATTCTTTCGGTTCGTAATTCAATTCGCGGAACAACTGCTCGCGCTCTTTTTTCGACAGGTCGCGCCATTGTCCGGGCGGGAGCTTGCCGAGCGTGATGTTCATGACGCGCACGCGTTGAAGGCGGTATACTTCGTAACCGAGCGTCTCACACATGCGGCGGATCTGGCGGTTCAGTCCTTGCGTCAATGTGATGTTGAAGTCGAACTTCGACAGCGGATGGACTTTACACGGTAACGTCTTTTGACCGAGGATCTTGACGCCGGCTTCCATCTGTTCGACGAACTCTGGCGTGATCGGCTTGTCGACCGAGACGATGTACTCTTTCTCGTGCTCATTTTCGGCGCGCAAAATCTCGTTGACGATGTCGCCATCATTCGTCATCAAGATGAGCCCTTCTGAGTCTTTGTCGAGCCGGCCGATGTTGAAGATGCGGAGCGGGTGGTTGACGAGGTCGACGAGGTTGCCTTTGACTTTTTTCTCTGTCGTACTCGTGACGCCGACCGGTTTATGGACGGCGATGTAGACGTTGTTGCGGGCGACGCGGGCGGCCGAACCGTTGACGAGTACTTCGTCACCCGGGTTTACTTGGTCCCCGATTTTCGCTTTCTTCCCGTTGATCGTGACCCGTCCTTCTTCGACGAGACGATCGGCTTGGCGGCGGGACGCCTTGCCAGATTCACTAATAAATTTGTTAATACGCATGGTTACACGTCCTTATGAAATGATACTTCACTATACCGCATTTAGAGGGGGGATCACAATTACTGTCCGCTAGGAGGAAGGACGCGGGTGATGCTGCCCCAAAAGTTGAACTCGTTGAAGTCGATATAACGGATATTCTGTGAGCGATTGTCGAGCACCTCGAGCAAGACGACGTCCGGGAAGCCGGGCTTTTTAAAGATCATATAGCCGATTCCGGTGACGGAATGATTTTTATAAAATCCGTTCGCCATGTTCAAAATGAACGGCCGCCCGGCGGACATTTCCCGTTCGAACGTCGACCACTTCCATAAATAGCGAGAACTCCCGTGCCCATCATAGCCATAACGAGACCAGAGTTTTGTGACGATCGCACTGATTCGTGTCGGCGGCGTCCCTTTCTCGTCTTTGAACTGATGGGCGAGGGCGATCTCGCGCGCGTCTTGTTGGAGTTGAAACACGTCGTCCGGGATGTTGGGATAGCCGTGGTCATGGTAATAACGGAAAATGGCCGTCATCGATGTGAGGGTACAATTATTCTTCCCGCCATTGAACGCTTTTTGGAGCAATACCGGGACGCCGTCGATGTGCTGCTTGGATGTCAACGTCCAATGGCCATGATAGCGGTCATTCATATACGCTTCCGGGTCGATGATGCCGGCATAGCTTTTTTTCGCGGCCTCAAGCTGTCCGGCATAATGATGTTCCATGGCGCACCCCTCCCTTTTCTCCATTATACAAACAACGCCTCTTCCCAGGGAAATATGAGAAGAGGCGTTCTGTCGTCAAAAGACCAAGTGGGCGATCCCGACGACGATCGGGAGCGTGATGAACGTCCGGAGCAAGAAGATGAGGACGAGGTCGACGAATGAGATCGGAAGTTTCGAGCCGAGGAGCAGTCCCCCGACTTCCGACATGAAGATGAGCTGCGTGACCGATACAGTGGCGATGATGAATCGTGTCATCTCGCTCTCGATACCACTGCCGAGGACGGCCGGCAAGAACATGTCGGCGAAACCGACGACCATCGTCTGAGCGGCGGCTTCCGCCTCCGGCACTTGCAACAGCATCAAAATCGGTTCAAACGGTTTACCGAGAATCGTAAATAGCGGCGTGTACTCAGCAGTGATGAGCGCGATCGTCCCGACGGCCATGACGATCGGCAAAATACCGAGCCACATGTCGAGCACGTTTTGGAAACCGTCTTTCAACGTGGCAACGAAGCTCTTGCTTGAGCGTGACTTGAGCAACGCTTGACGGAGTGCCCATTTCGGCATCGAGACATTGGCCGGTACCGGCTCTTCCGGTTTCAACTCGGTCTCTTCATACGGGGTGTCGGCTTTTTTCGACAACGGATAAATCCGTGGCATGATGAGCGCTGCGACGATACCTGACACGACGATGGCGCCATAATATTGTAAGAAGTAAGCATCGAGCTCCATATACGACAAGATGACGATTGTGAACGTGATCGAGACGACCGAGAACGTCGTGGCGATGACGGCGGCCTCTCGTTTTGTGTAGTAGCCGTTCTCATATTGTTTCGTCGTCAACAGAATCCCGATCGTCGCGTCACCGACCCAAGATGCGAGCGAGTCGAGCGAGGCCCGGCCCGGCAGTTTGAAGAGTGGGCGCATCACTTTGGTGAGCATCGTCCCGACGAACTCGAGCAGTCCGAAGTTCAACAGGAGCGGCAGCAACATGCCGGCAAATAAGAACGTCGCGAACAAAATCGGAATCAAATCATACAGCAACAGGCCACCCGTAAACTCGGATGTGATCATCTCCGGCCCGATCACGAGCAACGTCATCACCCCGGCGATCAGACCGACGACCCGCATCCCGAACCAGAACGGTGTGACGTTGAACAGTGAATTGAAGTGTGGCCGCTCAAGGACGAACGCCGGTTTGGCCATGTACGTCCAAAGTGACCCGAGCACCGAGATGCCCATCATGATGACGGCGAGTGTCGGGACGACACCGCCGATCAGGCCGATCAATTGGTTCGACAAGAAGGCGACCGGGATCGTGAATCCGTCATCGGTCGGAATCGGCACGATGAAAAACATGAGTCCGATTAAAGAAGGAATCAAAAATTTTAAAAAGTCGTTGGACGTGAACGATGTCCCGTCTTGACCAGGCTTGTTTGGTGTCTGATTCATGTTAGTTACCCCATTTCCCCGAAATAGTAGTTGGCGCATATCACCCGCATGTCCCCATCATGCGTTTCGTGATTTGCTATGAAGGAATCGCATCTTCTCGTTCATTATAAAGAAGGGGTTACGTGCCTAGCAACAATCCGTTGTAATTTTCTGAAAAAAGACAGCGTCACGATGAGCGGACTATTCGTATTGTCAAGTCGACTTTAGTATGATGACGGCGAGTCTTACAAATTCGAGATGTTCAACATATATACTATAAGGAGTGGATGATAACGATGAGATTAAGCGTCCTCGATCAAGCGCCGGTGACGTCCGGCCATACGTCAGAACATGCATTACAGAGCGCCGTCGAACTCGCCCAAGTGGCAGAAGAGCTAGGGTATTACCGGATGTGGATGGCTGAACACCACGGTGGCATGTCGTTCGCGAGTTCGGCCCCGGAAGTCATCGCGGCCTATATCGCTGCGAAGACGGAACGAATTCGTCTTGGGTCGGGCGGCATCATGATGATGCACTATTCGCCGCTCAAGATGGCCGAAGTGTTCAAGACGCTGAGCGCACTCGCACCAGGTCGAATCGACTTTGGGGTCGGCCGGGCCCCGGGTGGCGACGCCAACGCCATCTACGCGATGTCGCAAGGACAGAAGCCGATGATGGACGGACTATATGAGAAATTGCAGACGACACTCCAACTGATCAACGATGAGACGCCGGAAGAACGGTGGTACAAAACGACGCCGGCCGCACCGACCGGGGTGACGCTCCCTGAGGCTTGGCTGCTCGGGTCAAGCGGCAACAGCGCCGTCCAAGCCGGCCGCATGGGCGTCGGCTACTCGTTCGCCCAATTTTTTAACGGGGAACTGAGCAAAGACACGCTCGACACGTACCGGCATCACTTCACACCGTCAGCGTTCATGGAGAAGCCTGAAATCAATGTCACGTATCTCGTGACGACGGCCGAAACGGAGGAAGAGGCGGAATATTTGGCGCGTCCGTCCGACTTGTCACGCCTATTCCTGATGAGAGGGCAGCTGCGTCAACTGCTCAGCCCGGAAGCGGCCAACGATTACCCGCTCACCGAAGTCGACAAGATTCACATCGCCAACAACCGGGCCATCCATCTCGTCGGGACGCCAAAACAGATCGCGGCGCAATTGCAGGACGAGTCCGTGCAGTATGGCTTTGACGAGGCGATGATTTGCAGTATCCAACATACGCAAGCACAGCGGTTGAACGTCTACCGTCTGCTCGCGAAAGAACTCCTCTGACTAAATGCTCCTTCTCGTGACGGGAAGGAGCATGTTGGGATCCAAGCAACTGTACGGTTCACCTCACTTTTCATCTAAACTCATTTACCTATACCCGATTTTTTTAGCTATTTCCAAAAATACTTTCCCTTTTTTTGAACGGTTTTATGAACAAGTCGGCGTAAAAGTTCTAAACTAAAAGAAATGGAGATTGTATGGAGGTAAAGTATGCAACAGATGAAGGCCGATCCACATTATTTGTTTGATGTATTCGTTCGCTTGTATCGAATGGTCTTTTTGATGGAAGTGACGCCGAAAGGGTATCGTTACGTCCGTGTCAGTGAGCAAGGGAAGCGCGCGTCGTCGCTTCCGGACGATGTGAGCGGTCGCTATTTGCACGAGATGTATGCCCCGAACGTCGCGAACGAGTTGATTTTGCACTATGATGTGGTCGTTTCGTCTCGTGAGCCGGTCTATTTCATGTCAAAGATGAACATAGAAGCTAACACCGCACGCTTCGCCTCATCCATGCTCATGCCGCTCGAGGACGACACTGGAGAAGTGCGCTACGTTCTCGGTTTGACGACCGACTTGTCGGAAGATGCGGAGATGAAGCTACTCAGCAGCATCGAGAACATCGATTATTTGACGGGCATGCCGAACTTGATGAAGGTGAAGCTCGAGCTTGAAAAACTGTTCGCCAAACGAGAGCGTGAGGAAGCGACGAGCGTCATGCGCTTCCATATCAACCGTTTTAAGATCATCCTGTCGCTCCAAGGGGTGGAGCGATCGCAACGTTTAATCAAAGAGATGACCCGTCACTTATCTGACTTGCTGCCGAAAGGCTCAATCATCGGTCGCGTCGACGGGGAAGATTTCATCGCCGTACTGCCGCATACCTCGATCGAGACGGCATACATGCACGGGGAACGTTTACTGACGACGATCGCGGATTACACATACCATGTCGCCGAGACCGAGTTCACCCTGTCCGGCTGTCTCGGCATCAGTTCTGGCAGTGAAGACGCCGACCAAGTGATCATGAACGCATCGACGGCGTTGCTCGAAGCAAGGCAAGCCGGTAAACAGATGATTAAAGTGTATGAGAAAGACGATTATATGCAGCACTACATCGACGAGATGACGATCGAGATGGAGCTTCATAAAGGATTGAAGGCAGGCGAACTCGGCGTCGTCTATCAGCCGAAAGTAGACTGTCGGAATGGCACCGTCCATTTCGAGGCGCTCGTCCGCTGGAAGAATACGGTGCTCGGAAACATTTCACCTGAAACATTCATCAAAATCGCGGAAAAGTCACTGTTGATCGAGGACATCACTGAGTTCGTGTTCGAACGCGTCTGCCGCGACTTGAGCGATCGACCCGGGTTGTTCAACGGCCGCCGTGTCGCGGTCAACTTGTCCCCGGTCTTGTTCCGTCAAGACTACGTCCGAAGCAATCTGATTCCGCTGCTTACGGCGTATGGCCTCTCAGCTGATCAGTTCGAGTTTGAGATCACGGAACATACGCTCATGCAGGAACCGCTCATCGGGATCCAGACAGTCGACTACTTGAAAGCGGCGGGATTCCACATCTTGATTGATGACTTCGGCGTCAGCTATTCGTCACTCAACTATTTGAAGATGTTCGACATCGACGGCATCAAGATCGACCGGTCGTTCATCAGTCAGCTCGATAAAGACAACGGATTAAAAGAATATGAGATCGTCAAACTGATCGTCGCACTCGCTAAAAAATTGAACTTAGCAGTCACGGCGGAAGGCGTCGAGACGGAAGCGCAGTACCGCGCGATCCAGCGGCTCGGATGCGACGACGTGCAAGGCTATTTCTTCAGCCGGCCGCTCTCGCTCTCTAACCTCGAGCCGGCACTTGAGACACTCGTCTGTCAATACGAGGCGCTGCGGTTAGACGGCTCGGACCGGTCCAAGTTAGAGGTGCGGTTCGATGAGACGGAGGCCGAGCGATTGAAAACAATCCTTCGGCTCGAAATTTTAGATACCCCGCGGGAAGAACGGTACGATCGCATCAGCCGACTCGTCGCGAAGACGCTCGGGATGCCGATCGCGCTCATCTCGATCCTGACAACGGACCGGCAGTGGATCAAATCGTGCCAAGGCACCGATCTCGAAAGTCCCCACATCGATCGGAAATGGACGCTATGTGACCGCGTCGTGACCGGCCGGGGACCACTCGTGATCGAAGACGTCAAAACCGCGGAGGCGTTGAGTGAAAATCCGTTGCTCGAAGGGATCGGCTTTTATGCGGGTGTGCCGCTTATGACGAGAAGCGGACACGTCATCGGAACGCTCTGCGTCACCGACGGAGTGCCCCGCTCGTTCGAGCATGAGGCGGTGCAGACGCTTGAAGATTTTGCGCGTTGGGTGATGGCCGAAATCGAATTGACCGAACAGGCACGTGCTCAAGAGCGGCGTCAACAGACACTCGAGTCGCTGTACGAGGTGACGGCCATCCAAGCCCCGTTTGCTGACAAGCTGAAGCGAATCCAAGAAGTGCTCAGGGAGTGGATCGGTTATTCGCATGCCGTCATCTTCTCGACAGAATCACGCCAGCGCGTCCTGTCCGCCGATGGGGATGCCTGGATCGATTGGACGGACGAGCGCCTGCAGCACGTTCATGCGCTGACGACGGTCGGGCATCAAAAATTGAAACGTTCGGAGCTCGTCCTCGAAGGGGTCGAATTCGCATCGATGATCAGCTTGCCGTTATCAAACGAAGGCAAGACGTTCGGATGGGTCGTCTTCCTGGCGGAGCAGGGCAGTTTAAACGATGTCGCCGATGCGGTGGCAATCCACGAGATGACGGACACGATCTTACTCGTGACCCGTTGGATGGAGAACGAGATTCGCCGAGAACGTAAACATCAGGAAGTGATCGAGCTCATCACAAAAGACGGGCTGACTAAATTGCCGAACCGTCACTCGCTCATGACGGACTTGAGACAGACGATGAATCGGAAACGGCCGGTGGCGCTCCTGTTCATCGATTTGGATGATTTCAAGCGAATCAACGATACGCACGGTCATCTCGTCGGCGATGAAGTGCTCGTCGAAGTGGCGAAACGTATCGGATCGTTCAGTCACATGCATGCAGGGAAAGCGTACCGGTTTGCCGGGGATGAGTTTTTGATTGTCATCGAGACAGGTCCGGAATCGCTTGAAGAAGCCGTTTTTGACCAACTATCGACCGTGATTTCCCGGGAAATCACGGTCGGGGACGGATTGGCGCTACATCTCTCGGCCAGTATTGGTGTCGCATATTCTGACGCTAGTTTGTCTTCCCTCGACACGCTCATCCATCATTCGGATGCGGCGATGTATATCGCTAAAAACGGTGGCGGGGACGGCTACTATATTTATGATTCGTATCAAGAAAACAAGTGAAAGAAAGGAGGGGGCTCATGCAGACGTTAAAACGCTACTCAGACCGCTTTTGGTATATGACGCCCGTTAGTGAGACGGACCGGCCAATCATCGGCGCGGTCGTCGGGGACACCCATACGCTCATGATCGATGCGGGCAATTCCGAGGCCCACGCGAACTTATTTTTAGACGCCTTGGCCGAGCGGGGGATCAGCCGTCCCTCGCTCGTCGCGTTGACGCACTGGCACTGGGACCACATCTTCGGTCTGTCGGCGTTACCAGATACCGTCTCGGTCGCAAGTAGGGCGACGAAAGCGAGGATGGAGCGTCTCATGCCATACAACTGGGACGACAAGTCGCTCGATGAACGCGTCGAGAGCGGCATCGAGATCGCCTTTTGTGCGGAGGCGATCCGGCTCGAGTTCGGGGACACCCGCTCGATGCAAGTCGTCCTACCGACCGTGACGTTCGACGACACATTGACGCTCGACCTCGGTGGCGTCCACGTCTTGTTGAAACACGTCGGGGGCGATCATACGGCCGACGCGATCGTCGCCTATATCCCGGAAGAGAAAGTGCTGTTTTTAGGGGACGCGCTATATGCGAACTTGTATGCCCCGTCTTGGCGGATGACGGCCGGGGAGACGCTACGGTTGTTGAGCGTCCTCGACACGTTCGAGGCCGAGGCGTACGTCTGGTCGCACGGTCAAGTGGCGACGCGGGCGGAGTATGAGAAAGACCGTGATACGTTACGGATTCTAGCGCGAATCAGCCTCGATTTCCCGGGAAATAAAGAGTTGATAACGGCTCAATACGAACGCTTGACCGGTCGTCTGGTTGACGAAGAAGAGCAAGAACTGATCACGTTTTTTGTGAACGGGTCAGGTGGTGAAGCGTGATGGACATCATCCGCATCCGTGAAGACGACGAGGCGTTCCAACAGTTTTTGACGAGTCGGTTGCGTGCGTTCAACGATGTTCATTCAGCGCATCACCGGGCGATCCGCAATGCCGACGTCCCGGTCGTCCAGTTGAAAGTGGAGCGTGACGGTCAAGTGATAGCCGGACTGTTCGGTAGCGTCTACTGGGGCTGGTTCGACCTTGACCGGTTATGGGTCGACTCCAACCATGCCGGTGAGCGGATTGGGACACGACTTCTCGAGGAAGGTGAGCGTCATGCCCGCGCACTCGGCGCCACGCAAGTAAAGCTGACGACATTTTCGTTTCAGGCGAAAGCGTTTTATGAACGTTTCGGCTACGAGGTGGCCGGCGTCATCCACGACTATCCCCCGGGCTCTGACTACTACATGATGACGAAACGTTTGACCGATGCATGAAAAAGGCGACTCGCGCGAGTCGCCTTTTTCAGTACACTTTATCCCCGTTGAAGATTGAGTTTTTCACCATGACGTAATCGACGGTACGTAACGCGTCGAGATTGTTCCCACCCGAGTATGAGATGGCCGACTGGAGGTCTTGCTCCATCTCGGTCAACGTGTCTTGAAGCGCCCCTTTGTGCTCGACGAACACTTTCTTGCCTTCGACGTTTTTCCGTTCCCCTTTTTGGAATTCAGAAGCCGACCCGAAGTATTCTTTGAGCAGTTTCCCGTCCTGCTCGAACGTCTCCCCCGGAGACTCGTCGTGACCGGCGAACAGTGAGCCGATCATGACCATCGACGCCCCGAAACGGACCGATTTGGCGATGTCGCCGTGCGTGCGGATGCCCCCATCCGCGATGATCGGTTTCGTCGCCGCCTTGGCACACCAGCGGAGCGCGGCGAGTTGCCAACCGCCTGTCCCGAAGCCGGTCTTGATTTTCGTGATGCACACTTTGCCCGGTCCGATGCCGACTTTCGTCGCGTCCGCCCCGGCATGCTCGAGCTCACGGACCGCTTCCGGTGTCCCGACGTTCCCGGCGATGACGAACGAGCCCGGAAGATGCTGTTTGATGTGTTGGATCATCCGGATGACCGCGTTCGAATGACCGTGTGCGATGTCGATCGTGATGAATTCTGGTGTATGTCCCGCTTCGGCGAGCTGTTCGACGAACCGATACTCGTCTTCTTTCACGCCGACACTGATTGACGCGTACAGGCCACGTCCGTGCATGTCTTCGATGAATCGTAGCCGCGTTTCCGGATTGAACCGATGCATGATGTAGAAGTAGCCGTTCTCAGCGAGCGAGAGCGCCACCTTCTCATCGATGATCGTCTGCATGTTCGCCGGGACGACCGGAAGGCGGAACGTGAGGCCGCCGAGCGTGACGCTCGCGTCACATTCTGACCGACTATCGACGACACATTTTGCCGGAATCAATTGAATATCTTCATAATCAAACACTTTATCCATCGTTTGCACCCCTATTTACGAACATTTTAATTGAGTTGTCTAGAAATACTTCGCCCATTCGGTAATGTAACGCATTTTTTGATGAAAGTCAAAGGGATGTAGCGAAAAAATGTATATTTTCAATACAATAACGTTATTTATAGTCTTAATGTTCGTGTTTAGGTTAAGAGTGTTAATGTTTCACGTGAAAAAAGACCGCTAGTCAGCGGTCTTGAAACATCACATATCGGTTGCGGCCGTTCGACTTGGCTTCATAAAGTGCGAGATCGGCTTGCTTGAGCAATCGTTTCTTTGTCATGCCTGATTGGTAACGAGCGACACCGACACTCGACGTCGTGACGAACGTGTGGCCTTCGATCTGCCACGGGTGCTGGAGCGAAGCGATCAGCTTGTCGGCGACCCGGTCAGGTGCTGACAAATCGGTATAGCGGATCAATACAGAGAACTCGTCGCCGCCGAAGCGGGCGATCACGTCTTGTTTCCGTAGCGCCTGGGTGAGACGGAGTGAGAACTGTCGCAGCAGCTCGTCACCGACGTCATGTCCGAGCGTGTCGTTGATCTGTTTGAAATGATCGATATCGAGCGAGAGGATGGCCAGCTCCTCGCCGTCCTCTTCGACCCTCGAGAGTGCCTCTTCTAAGTAAGCCAAGAAGTAACGGCGGTTCGGGAGCTCGGTCAGCGTATCGTGGTAGGCTAAGTGTTTTAGTTGTTTCTCGAGTACTTTACGCTGCATGATCTCACGGGTGACCGTTAAATAGTGCAGCAACGTCGCTTCTTCATAGATAGCCTGAATTTTCGTCTCGAGCCAAATCCATCTGCCATCGTGGTGTAGGTGACGAAACTCGAGAGTGAGCGGCTCACTGCCAGCCATCATCGCTTTGAGCTGTTGTCTCGTCGGCGTGACGTCTTCCGGGTGGATGAAGTCGAGCGTATTCTTACCTTCGTAAACCGCAGGCGCATAGCCGAGGACGCTCTGGTGGGACGGCGAGGCGTAGCGGACACGGCCGTCGCGCTCGAGGATACAGACGAGGTCACTCATGTTTTCCGTGATCAGCCGGTACTGGGTCTCACTTTGGCGTAACGCCCGTTCCATCTCTCGTTTCTCGGTCATATCACGCAGGACGGTCATCACAGCGGTCGCCCCTTCATAATCAATCAATAGACTGCCGATATCTATGTGTAAGTGCTGACCGGACGGCGTGACAAGGACGATTTCCGTGTCTTGGACAGGATCACCGAGCTGCAAGGCAGAAAGGCGTTTCCTCGTCGCCTCATGGTATTCGGCAGCGATATATGTAAAGATGGATTCGCTCTCGATATACGTCTCCCCGATCGTCTCTAACGCCACGGCGTTCGCATATAAAATCAGGCCGTCTTTATGGACGATGATCCCTTCTGGAATCGTCTCGATGAGCTGGCGATAGCGTCGTTCGCTCTCTTGTAAAGCTCGTTCGGCGGTCTTCTCCGGCGTATGGTCGATGATGATGGCGAACAGGCCGGTGATGTTGCCGCCGATTTCGATCGGGATGTTCAAGACGGCGAGGTCGAGCGCTTCACCCGTCTTTTGATGCGCCGTGACCCCGTACTTGTGGGGCTTTCCGGATAAGGCGAACTGGAGTCCTTCGCAGACGAGCGGTTGTTCCGAGTCCGGCAGCCAGTCGAGGAACGAACGGTTGATGAAGTCGGCCTCGCAATAGCCGGTGATGTTTGTGACGGCAGGATTGATCGACTTGACCCGAAGTTCGGGGTCGAGCACGAAAATGCCGTGGGGCGAGTAGCGGCGCAACGACTCATGCTGGTCACGTAAAATCGATAGCTCGAGCTCACGCCGTTTCCGCTCCGTCACTTCCCGAACGACCGAGATGACGTGGGTGCAGGCACCGGATTCGTCAAATACCGGCGTCACTTCCGACTCGAAATAATGAAGCGGCAACAAGATCACATCTTGGTACTCGAGTGTTTCTGAGTAGAACGAATCAGCGAGGCGGCAGTCTTCATAGACGATGCTCTTTCGTGCGCGAATCGCCTCGTCATAATGGTGGGTGATGAGTGCGGCTGTCTCGGCCGGAACCATGTCGCCGACACACTTTCCGACGTCAGCGTCTGTCCAACCGATGGCCTGCTTCCCCGGCTCGTTCACAAATACATAGCGATAGGTGGAACCGTCCACTTCCATGAAGAACACAAAATCCGAGATTTTGTCGAACGTCTGGAGCAGGATGGAAGAATGGTGTTGGATCGTCTGGTCGGCGCGCATAATGTCCCTCATTTCAGTCGAATTTTTGACACGTCATTCTTATATTACAACATTCATAAAAAGATGTGTGAACATTCCAAAAAAGACAGGACTGTGAAAGTCCTGTCAGGCAGCTTGTTTGAGACGGTCCCGTTCTTGGCGGCCGTTCATCACGTAATACAAGAAAATCGTGAAGGCGACGACCCCGGCGAGCAACAGATAGATGGTAGAGAAACCGGTCAGCGGGATGAGTAGCCCGATGAAGTAGGGACCGAAACCGAGCCCGGCGTCGAGGGCGATGAAGAACGTCGACGTCGCCATCCCCATCCGTCCAGGTGAGGCCGCCTTGACGGCGATGGCCTGTGTACCGGACTGGATATTGCCGAAGCCGAGCCCGATCAACGCGCCGGCGAGTAAAAGGCCCAAAGCGCTCGTCGCTTGGCTAAGGACGAGCAGCCCGACCGCGAAGATGAAGATGGCCGGATACATGACGACGTTGGCGCCACGCGCGTCCATGAGCCGTCCCGTGATCGGGCGCGACAACAGGACGGAAATCGAATAGACGAGGAAGAAGACGCTCGCCGCTTCGACGAGGTCGAGTTCGGTCGCGTAAAAGTTGATGTAAGACAAGACGCTCGAAAAGCTGAGCGCGGCGATCACGATGATGAGCGCGATCGGTAACGCCTTCGGCTCGACGAACGCCTTAAGTGACAACCCGCGAACGATTTCCGGATTGTCGGCCTCGGGAACGGTGACGAACAAGGCGCTCACTAAACTGACGACGCCGACGACGAGACAAGCGATAAAGATGGTCGAGAAACTCGTATATTGGCTCATCAGCAAGCCGACGAACGGGCCGATGGCGGTGGCGAGCGTCGAGCTCATGCTGTAGTACCCGATACCTTCACCTTTTCTCGCTCCGGGAATGATCTGTGCGACGATCGTGCCGGTCGCTGTGCTCGATAAACCCATGCCGAGACCGTGCACGAAGCGGGTGAACAGTAGGAAGCCGACGCCGAGGTCGACGAAATAGAGCAGGATCGTGGCCGTGAAGAAGGTCAGCCCGATCAACAGCGTCTTGCGCCGTCCGATCGAATCGATCAATCGTCCGATGAACAGCCGGCCGACGAGCGTACCGATGATGAAGATCCCGGTCACGAGACCGGCCTCACTTGTCGTCGCGCCGTACGTCGAAACGGCGTGGACACCGATCGTTACCATGAGCAGGAAAAAGATGAGCGTCAAGAAGAAGTTGACGAGTGAGATGATGAGGAAGTCTTTCGTCCATAATTTTTGTGCGGTCAATTGCATCGGCGATGAGGCCTCCTTATTTGTTTGAACCTAAATAGTTAGTAAACATAACTAAAGGAGTATAGCAAATTGATGAGAGCTTGTCAGAGACGACGCATTGTGCACGAAAAACCGATTCGCGTGAGCGGATCGGTTTTTCATTAGATCAAGTGGCGGCGGTACCAGAGGACGATCGGTACGAGAACGAGTGAAACGATCCCACCGAGCAGTGATAGCGTCAAATAGCTCGACTGGGAGGCGATGATACCGGACAGCATGCCGCCCGAGGCGCCGGACAAGGCGATCCAGACGTCGACCGATCCTTGCGTCTTCGCTCTCGTCTCGGGTGTCGTCGCATCGACCAAGATGGCCGTCCCACTGATGAGACCAAAGTTCCAACCGACACCGAGCAAGACGAGACCGACGATCAACAAGAACAGCGAGTCGGCCGGTGCGAACGCCGCGACGACGCCTGCGAAGAATAACGTCACCCCAGAAGCGATGGCCATGATTTCACGGCCGACTTTGTCGACGAGCACGCCGGTCACGAGCGAGGGTAAATACATCGCACCGATATGGAAGCCGATGACGAGACCGACCGCGCTCAGTTCATGGCCGTGCTGCCGCATGTGGACAGGTGTCATCGTCATGATGGCGACCATGACGATTTGGCTGAGCACCATGACGAAAGCACCTACGTACACGCCAAGACGAGAGTGGACTTCTTCGGGTTGACGTTGCGTCGCGTCTGTCGATTGCTTCCGTTTCGATTCGATGGCTCGGGCGACGAGGAGCGGGTCAGGGTTCAAAAACACGATCAAGATGAGACCGGCCACGAAGTAGGCGGCTCCCGCGAGTAAAAACGGACCAGAAAGCGTCGGGATGCCGATGGCGTCAGCAACCCGCCCCATCGGTTCGACCAAGTTCGGTCCGGCGACGGCACCGAACGTCGTCGATACCATGGCGATACTGACCGCGGTCGCCCGTTCGGTCGCATTCGCCAAATCCGTTCCGGCGTAACGGGCCTGGAGGTTACTCGCCGTCCCGGCCCCGTAAATGAGGAGCGACACGAACAAGAGCGGTACGCTCTCGAACGCGGCGGCAAAGATGACACCGAACGCACCGAGGGATCCCGTCAAGAACCCGGTCGCGAGTCCGAACCGGCGTCCGACCCGTTGCGATATCATCCCGATCAGAAACGCGGCGCCGGCAGAGCCGAGCGTGAACAGCGCCGTCGGTACACCCGCATACGCATCGGTCCCGAGCAGGTCGCGGGCGAGGAGCGCCCCGACGGTTATGCCTGCGGCGAGGCCGGCACCCCCGAAAATTTGAGACAGCACGACGACGAACAACGTCCGTTTATACAGACGGCGTTGTTGCTCGGTGTCGGTCACATATGAATCAATCTTATTTCGCATGACACGATTCCTCCTCCATCAACTTATACCCCACCTAGTATAACGTTTGCAGGCGTGGAAAAGAAGGGTGGACAAAAAAGGACTCGACTCGAAAATACCGAGTTGAGTCCTTCCGTTCGTGAATCGTCAAGCGCGGTCCCAGAACCGGGCTTTGGCAATCCCGTCGATGAACGTGTCGAATCCGTCGAGACTGTGCTGTTTGAACGTGTAGACGCCAGGTTGGTCCGTCTTGACGCGGCACTGATCGAGCACTGAATCATCGTGTAAGTGCAAAGCGAGCGGCTTGAAGTGTTTATACGTGTTCTCGATAAACTCGAGGACGTCGTCTTCGACCGAACTCGCGGCGCTGACGAGGAAAGCGGCGTCGAACAGGCTCGAGTCGACCGTATCGTACGTCTCTTTCACTTTGAGGTCACCGAGCGTGTACGATTTCTTCCCGACGAGGCTATAGTTCACTTTTTTGTCGGCGAGCGCTTGGACCCACGCCTTCACTTGCGCGGCATCGACATCACCGGCGAGAAGGACGGCGACGCTCTTCGTATCCGGTTTCGAGATCGTGTCCGCCATGCTGAGGGCAGGCGATGTTTTGTCCGAGACGACTTCGTTGTTCTCGGCAGGCAGTGCGACGCCTAAGTTGTCGGCGACGACCGAGGCGAGGTGACGGTCGATCCGGTTCAACAAGTCGACGGCGTTTTCTTTCACCATGTCTGATTCACACTTGCCGAGCTCGAAGCTGTAGGCGTCTTGAATGTGCTGCTTTTCGACCGGGGTCATGCTGTTGTAGAACATTTTGGCTTGTGAGTAGAAGTCGAGGAAGCTGTCGCTGCGGCCACGGACTTTGTGACCATCGACTTTCTCTTGGTAATGCTCAAATCCACCTTGGTCGACCGGCACCGGTGCTGGCTGATTGTTGTTGAGCGCGTTTTTATGGTAGCTCGTCTGGCCTTTGTGGACCGACATTTGATGCATGCCGTCGCGTTGATTGTTATGGAACGGACAGACCGGTTTGTTGATCGGGATCTGATGGAAGTTCGGTCCGCCGAGACGTGATAGCTGTGTATCTGTGTAGGAGAACAAGCGCCCTTGCAGGAGCGGGTCGTTCGAGAAGTCGATGCCGGGAACGATGTGCCCTGGATGGAATGCGACCTGTTCGGTCTCGGCGAAGAAGTTATCGACGTTCCGGTTGAGCGTCATCTTCCCGACAAGTTTGACCGGGATCTCTTCTTCCGGCCACAGTTTGGTCGGATCGAGAATATCGAAGTCGAACTTGAACTCGTCTTCGACTGGGATCATCTGCAGTCCGAGTTCCCATTCCGGGTAGTCGCCTTTATCGATCGCCTCATACAAGTCGACGCGGTGGAAGTCGGCGTTTTTCCCGACGGCCTTTTGCGCCTCGTCCCACACTTGCGAGTGGACACCGAGCTTCGGTTTCCAATGGAACTTGACGAAATGGGCTTTCCCTTCCTTGTTGACGAGTCGGAACGTGTGAACGCCGAACCCTTCCATCATGCGCAGGCTGCGCGGGATGCCGCGGTCGCTCATCGCCCACATCACGTGGTGAGCCGCCTCATGATTTTGGCCGACGAAATCCCAGAACGTGTCGTGGGCACTCCCGCCTTGCGGCACTTCCGTGTGCGGTTCAGGTTTCACCGCGTGGACGAGGTCCGGGAATTTGATGGCGTCTTGGATGAAGAAGACCGGCATATTGTTTCCGACGAGGTCATAGTTGCCTTCGTCCGTATAAAACTTCGTCGCAAAACCACGGACGTCGCGGACGGTGTCCCCGGAACCGCGTGAACCTTGAACCGTCGAGAAGCGGACGAAGACAGGCGTCACTTTCGCAGGATCGTTCAGGAAATCCGCTTTCGTATAGTCGGCGAGCGATTCGTATACTTGGAATTCACCGTGGGCACCGACGCCGCGCGCGTGAACGATCCGTTCCGGAATCCGTTCATGGTCAAAGTGCGTCATTTTTTCACGGAAGTGGAAATCTTCGATGAGCGTTGGTCCCCGAAGTCCCGCTTTGAGCGAGAACTCATCCTCCGCCATCTTCAGTCCTTGGTTCGTCGTCAGTCCTGCTGCTTGTTCATTGTCGATCGTATGTTGTTTCAACTGTTCTTCTTTTTTATTCCCCATCATGTTGCCTCCCCATAAGTATGCTCTCCCGACGTAAGCCGTGATTGACCTACTGTACGGTTTTTCCCTAACGCTACGAGAAGAAACCCCCATTTTAAAATGGGGGTCGGTTAGCGCAGCATCGACAACGTCTTCGTCGTTCCATCTGATAAGGTGTATCGGACGATATAGTGGCGGGAGGTCGTCTCCATTTTGTAGGAACTGATTTTCGTCGGTTTTTCCCCGATGTGAAGGAGTGTCAAGTACGTCACACCTTTCCCGCGCTTTGTTGTCGCGACTTGATTTCGTTGTTGCCAATCGTAATCGCGGTACGAGACGTGACTCGACCCGACGGCGAGTTTTGGAATCGAGCCGACCTCAAGTTGCAGGAGATGGAGCGAGCGGCCAGTCGCGTCTTTGAAGTAAGCGTATCGACTGCCACTCGCCACCCGGTGCAATCCGACACCGAGATGGAACCGCTGGACGAACGATTCGGTCACCGGACTCGTGACCCGGTCATAGACGAGCACCGTCCCGTCACGGTCATAGGCGAGACGCCGAGTGTGCGACATGCCGTTCCCGATCAATTGGCTCGTCGCGGAAGCCGTCCACTGAATCGAGGAGGTCCCGACCGACGTGATCTGGCTTCGTCGCAAGTTGCTCGGGATCAATCGGAAGCTTTGCCCGGCAACGTGAACCGTATTGTGAGCAGCGGCTTGGAGCACGACGTTCCGTTCAGGACGCTTCGTGTACGCATAACGTCCGCTCTCGACTAGGAAATCGCGGCCGTAACCGTACAAGTCGATGGACAGGTCGTCAGCATGTTTATGGATGTTGCTATGGTAACCAGCCGTCATCGTCACTTGGACGGCGTCTTGGAACGGTCCGGAGCGTCCTCCCCAATGTTGCCTGAAGAATGCGTATTGATTGGACAGTCGGCCTGCCTTGACCGTAGGCTGCACTCCGGCCTTACCTCCCGTCATCGCATAGAGGAGGTGGGGATACCGTTCAATGTAAGGGATGGCGTCCGTTCGGTGGGTGATGGACGGTGTGTCGCCGAACATCGGCAACGTGCCGTTCGGTTTGAGCATATACGTGAGCGCCACCGGCATGTCTTTCACGTCACGCATTCGACTCGACAGCGCAAAGCGGTTCGCCGACGCCCAATCATTGAAGCGGGCGAGTGTGTCATATAGATAGATTTGATAGTAGGGTGAGTGTTCGAGATGGACGCCGTCCGCACTCAAACTATGGTTCAGTTGTCTCGTCAGTCGGGTCGTGGCAAGCCCTCGCCAAGCCGCAGAGCGGTCAAAGGATCGATGCGTCTCGGCAACGGCCGAGAGCGCCATGTCTTGAAAGATACCGTGGTTGTTATTCGGTTTATAAAAGCTCGTCTTCGCCAAGAGCGTCGCGTGTTCATAAAGTGTTTTCGCAAACAGTTGTGAGAACGCTGGGTCAGTATTGACACGCGATGTCCGGAATACGTTCCAAAAATTGAGCAAATGGAACGTACGGATCGCGGTACCGTGGTCATGGTAAGGCCATGGGTGGCGCGTATAGGCTGAAATCGGATATTGCTTCGTCCAGCTCGAGATGATTCGCTTCCCGTAACGGAGATACTCATCTTGTCCGGTGGCGGCGTAAGCTTGCGTCAGTTGGTTAAGTGTCGTGAAATAGTGAATTTGAAACTTGAATGAGTTTGAATCGACGTTTGGGACGTACTTGTCGAATCGATATGTATCAATATTTGGGACGCGCAACTGATAGGGTGGTGATGGGATATACCAATTCCCCTTTATGGCGGCGTTGGCTCGGGCGATGGCAGTCGAGTCTTTCAGCTTGTCGTAATAGTAGGGGATGTGTCCGCGCGTCAGCGTCCTCATGTATTCGTGAATAAGCCGTGTGTTTGCCGAGTCCGCAATCGCGGTTAACGATAGGTTCGTCGAAATCAGTTTTCCATCTTGCTTCCTTACGTACCAGGTCGTTCTTCCGTCAACGAGGCGATAGTAGGCACCCGATGTCGTGACGGCTCGAAATATTTTCGTGCTTTTTAGCGTCGTCTTCGGGATGAGTGTCTTGCCTGAAAATTGATAAAGTATGGTGCCGGCGGAGACGCTTACTTGATATGGGGCTGGCGTCGCAGCTTCGACGTTTTCGGGTGAAATACTAATGTTGATCAGGAGCAATAAAACCAAGACGATAACGGAGCGTCTCATAAAGTGTCGTCCTTTCTGGAGCACGATTCAGCAAAAAATCCCTGCCCCATACAGTTAGCCGTTGGGGGAGGGAAGTCCTGCTTGTTTAGTGAACGAAAGGTGTCACAACGCTGCCCAAACGCTCTGCTTCAAGACGATATGCTGCACTTTTTCAGGCTCGAGATCGTATTTCGTCGAGATGGTCCGGGTCACTTTTGCTTTCAAATCAGGGTCGTTGGATTGTTTCGCCTCGTAAATCTTGTTCCACTCTTCCCAGACACGTACCTCGCCTTCAGATAGTTGGCCGGTCCATTCCTTCTCGCGAAGTTGCCAACCGAACACCATGTCGTCGTAGTCGCCGGCCTCGACCGTCTCGGCGAGCGACCAGTCGCCTCCTGGCGCGTAGACGGCCTGACCGAGGGGAGAGTCCGTGCCAATATACGCCTCGTGATCATAAAAACGGATCAACGCGGCTTGGAACGTGTCTCGTTCGGTCACGTCACGCATGACGTCATGGCTGATGGACTGGAGCGTCTCGACGTCAGGACGTCCGTGGACGACGACATCGTATTCATAGCGGACCGCGTCATCTTCATGTATCGGTTTGCTCGCTTCAATCGTATAAGTTGCTTCGTGCTGAGACATCTGCTCGGTTTTGTCTTTCTGTTTCGGCGGGTCATTCGGCCACACGTAAGCGGTGAACGCGATGGCAGGGACGAGCAGCAGCGCTCGTCTCAGACGATATACCCACTTCGGTTTTCGTTTCGATTTCATGGTTATCACTTCCAATCTTATGTATGAAAAAATCCCCTGATCGCCAGGGGATTAACGCGTCCGATCTAATCGTACGAGCCGTGCATCCGAATTGTCGATGCCGCGCACTAAATCACTCAAGATTTTAGAACCTAACATGCTGTAAACCGTACCGTTACCGCCATACCCGAGCAGGTAGAACAGGTTTTTCCGGTCCGGGTGTTCCCCGATGAAGGGCAGGTGGTCGATTGATTCACCGAACAGAGCTGCCCAAGCGTATTCGACTGTCAAATCGTACATCGGGAACAGCGCCGCGACTTCTTGGCGAATCCGCTCGGCCCGATTACGGATGAGCGCGTCACTATGAGGTGTCTCTGGTTTTTCCTCGTCGAGGCCACCAGCGATGATCCGGCCATCGACCGTCGTCCGCAAGTAGAGGTAAGGACGCTTCGTCTCCCAAATGAGCGCCTGTCCGTCCCAATCCTTGAAATCCTTGATTGGATTCGTCGCGATGGCGTAGGAACGGTTGAGCTCGATGCGATGGGTGTCGAGCAGTGGTGCCGGCCCGTAACCGGTCGCGAAGATGACGTGTCCAGCTTTGAACGTCCCGTCTGGCGTCAAGACGAGCCAGACGTCTCCGTCAGGTACGACCTCCGTCACGTCCGTCTCCTCGAAAATCGGAACGTCGTTCATCGATAGGTGGCGAACGACTTGGCGGCTGAGCGTGAGCGGGTTGACTTCAGCATCGCCTTTTGTGATCAGTGCGGCCGGTTTATCAAATGGGAACCGGTCTTGGAGTGCCGTTTGATCAAGCCATTCAGCGTCAAACCCGTGCTTGGTGAGCATCTCATATTCACGTTTCAGTTTGGAGACATCTGCCTCCTCGCTCGCGAAGCAAAGGCTGTCGCGTCGGATGTAGACGTCTTTTGCATCGACGGTCTCGGCGACCTCGTCGAGCGCATCGACCGCCTCCCTACATAATTTATAGAAGCGGACGGCATCGACTTCCCCGATCTGATCAGCGAGCTCATGCAACATGATGTCGTTTGAATACTGGATGAGCCCAGTGTTCGCCGCCGTGCTTCCGGCTCCGACTTTCCCTTTGTCGAGGACGGCGAAGTCGATGCCGTCCTTATAAAGCGTGTAAGCCGTCAATGTGCCGGACATGCCGGCTCCGATGACGAGCACGTCGTACTGTTCTTTTTGGATCGGTTTTTGTAAGACGATCTGTTCCGACTCAGTGATTGGCCAATATAAGTTCCCGTTGTGCATTTCCATGACGTCATCCTCCGATAATCAGCATCTTCTTCTTAATCCCCGAATTTTGAGATTGAAAACGCAAAAAACCGCAGACGAGATGTCTGCGGTCGAATTCATTATTTTTTGACGACGACTGTTTTAGTAGACGCGCCTTTCGTATACGTGATGCGTTTGACGTTCTCGGCACCACGAATTTCCGCAAGGTTCGTCCCGTCGACGATGACTTCTTTGACGGTCGCGCCTTTAAAGTCGATGATGGCACCGGCTTGTTTCGGCTTCACTTGAACGACGACGTTTTTGAGCGGGTCACCCGTCAATTCCGTGTAAACGCCACGCACGAAGATGCCGTTCTTGAAGTTCGTCCCTTTACCGATCGTCACGCCGATGAAGTCGTCTTGAAGGACAAGACGGGCAGCCTTATTGTTCTCGACCGTGTAGCGTTTCACGTCGACAACGGGTTCCGGTGTGAGGTCGATTTGCGCGAGGACCGGATCGTGGTCACTGGCCCGGCCCGACATCTCTGTGAAGTCGGCGTTGACGTGGATCATATCGATCTCGGTCGTTGCCGCTAAACGGTTCGACACGAGGATGTGGTCGAGCACTTGCGAGTTCCCTTGGTAGACGTAAGAGTAACGGTCGACGGCAGGGACTTTCTCGACCATGTTCGTCATCAAGTCACCTTTGAAGATTTGAAGCGCGTCCGAGAACTCGAAGTCGTTGAAGTCACCGAGGGCGACGACGTTCGCATCCGGGTTATCGGCTTTCACGTCCGCTACGAAGTTGTGGACGAGTTGTGCGATTTTTTTCCGTTGCACTTCACTGCCGAGCACGACCGGCTGTTGTGAACCGAAGAAGCCGGTGTCGCCGCCTTTTGAATTCCAGTGGTTGGCGATGACGACGACGTTCTCGCCTTGGAAGTCGAACTGGGCCGCGAGCGGCTTACGTGAGCTGTTGAATGCTGGGTCGAGTGGCGCGATTCGGCCCGGGTTATGTGTCAATTTTCCGTTTTCGTAACCGACAGCCGTTGTCGCGTCACCGGCAGGGATGCCTTCCGTGAGCGAGACGCGCTCCGGATTGTACAAGAAGCCGACACGAATGTTGGCGTTCGGTGCGCCGCCATCTTGATTGTTCTCCGGATCGATGTTGACGTACTTGTACGACTTGCCTCCGATTGAGACGATATCATCGATCAAGCGTTGATAGCTTTGGTCAGCTGCAGCATCTCCTGTGCTTTGACCGTTGTTGTCTTGAACTTCGGTCACGCCGATGATGTCCGGGTTGTTCAACTCTTCGACGAACGCTTTCGCCAGTTTGAGCGCCTTCTCGTCCGACGTCTCCTTCACGTTGTTCGAGAAGTTCTCGAGGTTGTAAGAAGCGATCGTCAACTTGTCTTCTTCTGCCTCGATGAATGTCGTCTCACGCTTGGCATCACCTTTGACGAAGGCAGCTTTCATCTCATCGAGACCTGCTTGAATTTTGTAGTTTCCATATGAATAACCGACGACACCGACGATCGGTCCGTTGAAACGGTCACCGGTCGCGACATCGAACTCACGCGCTTCTGCGTTCGGTTCGAGACGGAACTGGATCCGTTCCGGGTTGGCGTCGTCTTTTTTGAGGAGCACGCCGCCGTTGAACGTCTCGGTCGGTGTCCCTTCGAGAACGGTCACGAGATCGCCGTACTGCTGCGGCGACACCGATTTGAGATTTCCGGTCTCGACGCGCATCCCTTCCAAGCTTTCCCAGAAATCGATGGCGCCTTTGTCTGGATTGAAGACGGCGAGGGCGTCGCTGTCGATAAACTCGTTCGGTAAGTTCGACTCGTCAATCTTCACTGGCGTCGGGAGTGTGACGCCACTCTTCACGACATCGACTTGTCCGTTGCGTGTATCGATTTGTGTCATCAACATATCTGTCCGTTGGCGATCGCTATAGCCTTCGACCGCATACTCGCTGACGACACCTTTCACGCTGACGAGGTCTCCGACTTGAATGCCGGCGATCGAACGGCCGCCATACAAGATGATGCCTTCTGACGTGCGTGCGTCTTGGTCTGCTTCCATGTCCGGTGTTTGAATGTAGTAATACGTCGTTCCCATCGAGACGAACGTGTACGTGACGATTCCTTCGACGCCTTCGACCGTTTGGCCGTTCATCGGTGACGTATGGCTCGCGCCTTGGATGTCGTGGATGCGGATCTTATCCGTGATCTTATAGTCGTACGTCGTCACGGCGCTGAACGCATCGCCTGACTTGACGGCGACTTTGAGCGTCTTCGTCGTTTCGACACGGACTGGATTTGTATAACGTGTCCCGTTCACTTTCGGGTCTGACCCGTCGAGCGTGTAATAGATCTCAGCGCCCGCAGTCGTCGTCGAAAGCGTCACGTCTTGAGGTCCGACGAACGTGCCGGCGCCTGGCTTCGCTGTCGCAGGGCGGAGGACAGATGCGTCAATGACCGTGTCAGACGTGTCGCGCGGAATGATTTGATAGGCATCATCGAACTGTTGAACGATCCCGGTGATTGATGAGTAATTGACGTCTGTCTGTAAGTCGAGACTGCCGCGCTCGTCGCGGATGATAAACTCTTTCGTCCCGTCTGTCGCCGTCAAGTTTTGGCCGCTGCCTGAGAGTGTGACGTTGTTCACGGTGACGAGTTCAGACTCGACGTCTTCGTTGACTTGATCGCCCGTGACGACTTGTGCGGTCGGTACGTTTGACGTTTGTTTCGAGACGACGACGGCGCTGTTCAATTGAAGGAGTTCACGATATGAACCGACGACACCCGTGACGACGACTTCGTCACCGACGTTGACGGCGAGCGAAGTCGGTCGGACCGATAGGCCGCCAGTCGCGTCTTGGATTGAAATCGTATTGGCGAGTTTTGCCGTGACGACACCTTTAATCGTGACCGTCTCGCCTTCAGCTTTCGTGCGGGCATCATTGATCGAGATTGGTGTCACTGGTGCCGGTGGTTCTTCCGACCCGCCATCCCCATACTCGACACCTTGGAACGTGTGCTTACCGAGATCCGTGAACGAATCGGTCGGGAGCGAGGTCCATTCGGTGGCCGGATCGAACGCATCCGTACCGTTAGCATCTCCGGTCGTGACCGTATCTTTACGAATCAACGTCTGGTCAGCGGTTGCGACGCTTGTTCCCCATTTTGTGCCCGGGTCGACACCGATTTGACCGAAGACGTCGAGCACAGTGTCACCTTTTTTCAAGACGAGCGTGTCATCACCGTTAAAATTCGTCACACCGCTCGTCGCATTTGATTTTGCCTTGAGCGCCTCACTCGCACTGCCGTTGACGATGACATACGTGCCACCCGGTTGCAGGGTCCCCGTCAAGTTGAGCGTCGTTCCAGGAGCCGTCCCGCCGTTTGAATACAGTTCGAGCTTGTAGGCAGAGAGGTCGATGGCTGAATCGGTTCCGTTGAACAATTCAATCGCTTTGTTGTTGCTTGATCCTTCAATATACTCCGAGATGAATAAGTCTGCTGCGTTCAACGTTTCGGCTTGTACGTTTGCCGCGATCGGCGTCATGCTGCTGACGATCAGTCCGGCTGATAAAGCGAGGCCGGTCATTTGTTTGAGTGAACGTGCTTTTGGTTTCCCCATGTTGTAGTCTCCCTTTGGTATGTAGATGGCCGATACGATTTCCCAATTCGTTTGGTCACTTGTTGAGCGTTTAGCCCCCTCCTAGTTAATACGAGAAATGATAGCGCTTACATTAATCGACTATTACCCACGAAAATGGCTCGTTACGACTCCATCGATTGGTGTATTTCACTATCATTTACCAACTTTGCAACTACATGTTAAACATAACTAAGCAGACGTTAGAACTCAATCTCCTTTTCACGAAGTTCCTATTACATTTTAATGACAAGGTAATGAGTTTTTGGATTTTTCCCTTTTAGGTTGACGACAAGGCCATGAACTCTTACAATTCATTAATACAAATTAAGTGTATCGGTTAACTGTGGATTAATAGGGAGGAAACGAATGACAACGACTACTTATCCGGTCATCCCGGGAGCGGGGACATTTTATTATGAAGGGAATCAAACCGGGATATTATTATGTCACGGTTTTAATGGGACGCCACAAAGCGTGCGCGATGTCGGGATCGACTTGATGGAAAAGGGCTTCACAGTGTATGCCCCTCGCTTGACGGGGCACGGGACCGACCCCGAGGACTTTAGATGTTCGACGAGCAAGTGCTGGTATGAGAGCATGGAAGCAGGTATCCGCTTCTTGCGCGAGCGATGTCGCGACGTCATCGTCGTCGGACAATCGATGGGCGGGACGCTCGCCTTGAAAGCCGCGCTCGCCGGCCTTGCCGACGCCGTCATCACGATCAACGCGGCGTTGTCTGTACCGGGCTACGCGTGCCATGCGGCTGACGACGTCTGTCGCTTCATCGACGAGGACGAGCCGGATATCAAGGCAAATGACGTGTATGAGATCGTCTACGACAAAGTACCGACGTCGGCCATTCGCGAATTGCTCGCTTTGATCGAGGAAGTTCGGCCTCGTGTGTCGGACGTGGACGTTCCGACGTGCGTCATCCATTCCGCTGTCGACCACGTCGTCCCGCCGGAAGATTCGATATGGTTGTATGACAAAATTCAGGCGCCGAAGCAACGTATCGTTTTGGAGCAATCGTACCATGTGGCGACGATGGACCATGATCGCGGTCGATTAGCCGACGCGATCGGTACGTTCTGTGAACAAGTGACGACGGTTGAACAAATGTAGTCTCTAAGACTGCATTTTTATTTGCACTTCTTTGCAAACGCTTGCACTAATGCTATTGTAAGATTAGATTTACTCAAACAGTGGTATGTACCTTCATTGATACTAATCGTAGGCTTAGGAGGAATTTGACGTATGGAGACGGCGTTCAGACAAAGTGAGAAGCAAGGCATCGCCCGGGCATGGTGGAAAGAAGCCATCGCCTATCAAATATACCCGCGTAGTTTCAAAGATTCGAACGGGGACGGCATCGGCGACCTCCGTGGCATTATCGAAAAACTTGATTACTTGGAAGACCTCGGCATCGATGTGATCTGGCTCTGTCCGATGTACAAATCACCGAACGATGACAACGGTTATGACATCAGCGATTACGAAGACATTATGGAAGAGTTCGGGACGATGGAAGATTTCGATGCGCTGCTGAGCGCGGTCCATGCGCGAGGGATGAAGCTATTGCTAGACCTCGTCGTCAACCATACGTCAGACGAACATCCATGGTTCGTCGAATCGAAAAGTTCGAAAGACAACCCGAAGCGGGATTGGTATATATGGCGAGACGGATCAGAAGACGAGCCACCGAACAACTGGGCCAGCATTTTCGGCGGCTCGGCCTGGGAATATGACGCGGCGACCGAGCAGCACTACCTTCACGTGTTCTCTAAAAAACAGCCTGACTTGAATTGGGAGAACGAAGAAGTGCGCGGTGCGGTCTACGATATGATCAACTGGTGGCTCGATAAAGGAATCGACGGGTTCCGGGTCGATGCGATCAGCCACATTAAAAAGATGCCGACCGAGACGATGTTGCCTTCCCCGGATGGCAAACGTCACGTCACGGCGTTCTCGATGTATTCAAATATCGAGGGGATCCACGAGTATCTCCAAGAGATGAAGCGCGAGACGTTCGCCAAGTACGATATCATGACGGTCGGCGAGACGAACGGAATCGAGCCGAAAGCAGCCGACCTGTGGATGGGACCGGAAAACGGGGCGATGAACATGGCGTTCCATTTTGACCACGTCGATATTATGCGCAAGTCCCGGCTCGCCCCGCTTGACGTCGTCGAACTGAAACGTATTTTTGACAAGTGGCAACAAGGATTGCTTGAAACAGGGTGGAACGCCCTCTATATCGAGAACCATGATATGGTGCGTGCCGTCTCGCTCGTCGGGGACGAGAACCATTATTGGCGCGAGAGTGCGACCGCGCTCGGAATGATGTACTTCTTCATGCACGGGACGCCGTTCATCTATCAAGGGCAAGAAATCGGTATGAAGAACGTGCCGTTGCCATCGATTCACGACTACGATGACGTCGCGACAAAGAACGAGTACTTCGAACGGATCGCGAACAGGATGAGTGAAATCGACTCGATGCAACACGTGTGGGGGACGTCGCGCGACAACGTCCGGACGCCGTTGCAATGGGACGCCTCGCTGCACGGCGGCTTCTCGTCAGCCACCCCGTGGATGCCGATCCATGCCGAATATGAGACGTTGAACGTGGAAGCACAGTCTAAAGACGTGAACTCGATTCTGTCGTTCTACAAGGCGATGATCCGACTGCGCCGAGCCGAGGAGACGTTCACGTATGGAAGTTACCGCGATCTCGTGCCGGAACATCTGCAAGTATTCGCGTATGAGCGCAAGTTCGAGCAACAATGCTTTTATGTGCTCGTCAACTTGACGGCGAATCCGGCCGAGACGACGTTGCCTGGTCTTGACGAGGCGACACTCGTCTTGACAAATGAGGTGGACCCGGAACCGATCGAGCAAGACACGTTCATGCTGAAGCCGTTTGAAGCCCGGTTATATCGCTTATAATGACGAGACACCTTCCATTCGGGAGGTGTCTTTTAGGAGGGGATCAGTATGCATCAGATCGAACTCGGGAACGACGACGTCACGGTTCGATTCATCATTGCTGAGGCTAATCGTACGACGCTAAAACTCGTCCTCGCTCGCGACGCAGAAATGGTCCGGACGGCTGACTATGTCTCGTTTGGACGAGACCTTACCGAAGCGTATGAGCAATTGAGCGGTAAGGCCCACCTTCAAAATGAGAGCGGCCGGACGATTTTAACGATTGCGTTCGAAAGGGGACGGGTCGATGTCTCAATCGCGTGGGGACAAGGCGTGACGACGTTTGCGACCGATCAAAGTTATTTGACGAAAACGCTTGGTCAGCTCGGACCGTTTGAATAGACTGTGACAAATGCGGGAAAAGAGCATATGATAGAGGTTGACTATACGGAAAGGGGTGTCGGGTATGGATGGTAAGAAACGCGCGGACATTCGCCCAGGACTCCACGTCCAGATCGTCCTGAAACAAGATCAGCGGAGCGGGAAGTTGACGAAAGGCGTCGTCAAAGACATTTTGACGAACTCGCCAAGTCACCCGCACGGCATTAAAGTACGCTTAAACGATGGACAGGTCGGTCGGGTAAAAGTGATCGAAGCTGGAGGTGAATAATATGAGTGAAAAGAAATTGAGTTTCCAAGAGGCGATGAAGCAAAAACTCGCCGAGAAGAAACAGAACGAAACGAAAGTGCCGACAGGACTTCGTGGGACGAAGCAAAAACCGTTGACGAACCAGTTGACGAAAAAGCCGAACAACCAGAAGAAACGGACCGGCGTATAAACCAAGCAGTTGCTCATGCGAGCGACTGTTTTTTTTGTTGGGGTCAATCAGGAGACGCGTCAATGAAATGGAGATCGTTGAAGTCATGCAGATGAAGCTTCTTTAAAAAAAGTGAAACCTTAAATCAAATAACGAAATAAAAATGATGATTTATTCATTCTTCCGAAATAGTATGTAAGCGCTTTAAGTGTCGGTTTTTCAGTCTTTTTGTCGTGTATCATGTGAATTTTTTGTGAACTCACCTATAAAAAAATTGTTGCTAATTGTCAGAATCTTTGTATAATTCAGAACTAAGACATCATAAAAAATCTTCAACTTAGATTTCCACAACAGGGAGGAACTTATTCATGGAAGCTGTACAAAACTTGTTACAAGGAAGCGTCGACTTTTTAAACAACATCTTATGGTCGTACGTGCTTATCGTCGGATTGATTGGGGCCGGGATTTACTTTACGGTCAAGACAAGGTTTATGCAGTTCCGCTACTTAAAAGAGATGTTCCGTGTCGTCACAGAAAAATCAGATGCCACAGATAGTAAGAGCATCAGCTCGGCGAAGTCGTTCTTCATCGGAGCGGCAACGCGAATCGGAACTGGTAACTTGGCCGGGGTCACGGTCGCGATCACACTCGGTGGACCGGGAGCAGTGTTCTGGATGTGGATCGTCGCCCTCGTCGGTGGCGCTACCGCGATGATCGAGAGCACGCTCGCTCAAGTGTATAAAGTAAAAGACGACGTCGCATACCGCGGCGGTCCAGCTTACTACATTGAAAAAGGGCTCAACAACCGCGTCCTTGGTATCATCTTTGCAGTATTGATCGCATTCACGTTCGGTCTTATCTTCAACTCGGTACAATCGAACACGATCGCAGCAGCGTTTGATAACGCGTTCGGTCTCGAAGCTGCAGTCGGTGGCGCTATCCTCGTCGTCTTGACAGGACTCGTCATCTTCGGTGGCGTCCGACGTGTCGCGAACTTCTCGGCAATCGTCGTACCGATCATGGCTGTCCTTTACTTGATCGTCGCTCTTTATGTCGTCGTCGTGAACATCACAGAAATGCCAGCCGTCCTCGGCATGATCTTCAAGAGCGCGTTCGGAATCGAGCAAGCGTTTGGCGGTTCGGTCGGTGCGGCTATCATGATGGGTGTCCGTCGTGGTCTCTTCTCGAACGAAGCTGGTATGGGTTCGGCACCGAACGCAGCAGCGGCAGCAGAAGTGTCACACCCGGCGAAACAAGGTTTCATGCAGACGCTCGGTGTGTTCTTGGATACGTTGATCGTCTGTACGGCGACAGCGGCTATCGTCCTCCTTTCGGACAGCTACGCGGCTGGTAACGGAGAAGGGATCGCACTCCTTCAAAACGCGTTGGCTGAGCAAATCGGTGCTTGGGCACCTGGCTTCATCGCTGTCAGTGTCCTCTTGTTCGCATTCAGCTCGATCGTCGGTAGCTACTACTACGGTGAGACGAACATCGAGTTCATCAAGAAGAGCAAAGGCGCTGTCTTCGGTTTCCGCCTTCTCACAATGGGCTTTGTCTTCCTCGGTTCGGTCGCGAGCCTTGGCTTCGTTTGGAGTCTCGCCGACTTGTTCATGGCCGGTATGACACTCATCAACTTGGTCGCCATCTCGCTTCTCGGCGGTGTTGCCTTCAAAGTACTTCGTGACTACGAAGAGCAACGGGCCCAAGGTCTCAACCCACGCTTCTCGGCCCGTAAGCTCGGCATCGAGAACACGGAATGTTGGGACGTCGACGAGGACGAAGTCGCAGAAGGTGCGGTTCAAATCGCCGCTGCCGATTCGTCAAAATAATCATTTACGCAACAACAGGGGCCCTGCATCGGGGCCCCTGTCTTTTTATGCGTTCTGGCGGAGCGTTTCCACGTTCGCTGTTCCAGGTTTTGCGTTCAAATGGAGGTACGTGCCGGCGACGAACAAGGCGCCCCCGACGATATTGCCGAGTGTGGCAAACAGTAGATTATAGAGTGCGAGCCCGATGTTGATGGCTTCAGACGGCACATAATAGAGGGCCAGCCCGAAGATACCCATGTTGGCGATCGAGTGCTCGAAACCGGCGGCGAAAAAGACGACGACCGGGAGCATCGTCAACATGATTTTGGCGACGTCGTTTTGCGTCTTGAGCGGCATGAAGATGGCGATACAGACGAGTACGTTACAAAGAATTCCTTTTAAGAAAATGGCGAGTGCGTCACCGCCCATCTTTTTAGCAGCAACGACTGCGAGCAAGTGGTCACTATTCATGTCACCCATGCTGTGGGCGCCGATGACGAGGGTTGTGAGCAACAGCGCGCCGACCAAGTTGCCGATCCAGCTGATGCCCCACACTTTGACAAGATCGCTCCATGCGACACGTCCACGCTTCGCACCGGTATACAAGTACATCGTGTTGCTCGTGAACAGCTCTCCGCCCATCCAGACGATGAAGACGAGTGCGACCGAGAAACTCATGCCGGCAAACAGCATCGTCCCTGGTACATCGATAAACATGTTTCCGACAGTAAATGCGAAGACGACGCCGATCCCGATCAAAAAACCGGCGACGAGCGAGCGAAGTGCGTATTGACCGAACGAGTGATGAAGCAGCGTCGCTTTTTTATGGGCGGCTTCTTCCATATAATCGATAACTTGTTTTTCCATTTGAATAAGACCTCCTTTAGACAACTTAAGTCTAGGAGGTCTTAAAAAAGTTTGCAATTGTTTTCACAAACTTTCGATAAGGGGATTTGTATCCGTTCACATCGTCGCCACGAGTTCGACTTTGATGCGATCCGGGTCTTCGAAATAGAGCGCGACGTAGTTCGGACCGCCCGCATACGGAAAACGGTCGGCGTACAGCTCATTGAAGCCGTAACGGGACAAGCGGCTGCGAAAAGATTCGAGTTGCTCCACCGATTCAGCGTGAAAGGCGAGGTGGTTCAGTCCTGTTCGCTTCCGATGGTACGAGGGTTCGAGGTATGCCGGTTCGGTTTGAACGAAGACGAGGTACGTCTCACCATGACGATAACTTTTTCCGTGTTCCCATTGTTGGTATACCGTATACCCAAGCTCTGTGAGGAGCCAGTCCCAAGCGATTAAACTTTTGTTCAGGTCAGAAACATAGAGCTCTACGTGGTGAAGCATGCGTCTCATCCTTCCGTCGGACGTTTCAAAAGCGGCCGTTTAGTATAATGGTATTATACAACGACTGCAGGGGGAACCATATGGACAACACGGGGCTTGTCTCGAACATATTGATCGCGGGAAAAACAGGCGTCGGCAAGAGCGCCTTCTTGAACTATATTTACGGACGTGACGTGGCCGAGTCACGGGCGGGCAGCCCGGTGACGGCAGAAGGCCTGCACGAATACGAGTATTACGATCTTGAACGCGGGATCTTGTTCCGCTTTTTTGATACGTGGGGGCTTGAAGCCGACCGGTCTGAAGAATGGCATGAAGCGGTCATCGCCGTCGTCAATAAGCGGGAAGGGGCACTCGACATCGCCGACTGGTTCCACACGATTTATTATTTGCTGTCAATCAACTCAGGTCGTGTCGAAACGTATGAGCTCGAGGCGATTTTGAAGCCACTTTATGCGAAAGAGAGCAACGTCACCATCATCTTGACGAACTATAATCCGGACAGCGAGATGAACGTGGAGAAAGCCGAGGCGATGGAAGACGTCTTGATGCGTGAACTTGGCATCAATCGTGACGCCATGATCCGGGTGAACAGTGTCGAGAAAAAGTTATTGAGCGGACAAGTCGTACCGACGCTCGGTTATGAGGCGGTCTGGCAGCGGAACCGAACGAACCTCTGGCAGGATGTCGAGCGGAAATTACCGCTCAACTTGACCCGGCATTTATTGGACGAGCTTGAAGCGTGGCGCGACCGGAGTTACCGTTCGGCTGAAAAAATTCGGATGATCACCCCGCAAGCGATGATCAGCTGGAAAGCGCGTCAAATCGAAAAAGATTTGGAGAGCACGCTCGAACAGGCCGCGCTCACGACAGAAGAAGCGATGGCGCAGGGGGTCCGTCATTACATTCAACTGATGGAGCGCTATCCGCTCGTCGGCAAACAAGCTGACGTCGGTTTCAAGACGCGCCGGGTCGAACTCGGCTTTGATTATTCATTTAAGCGGACGATTCGAAAGATGGTGCTCGGGATGATTCCGGGTATTCATTTCATTTACTGGGCGTTCAAGCGCCGGACGGCGGAGCGGGGCATCAAAAAAGCCATCGACCAACAGTATGAGACGGTCAGGCAAGCGATCGTACAGGACGTGCAACGTGGATTCGAGAACGAGATGAAGCAGCTTGGGCGTACGCTCAAGCAATGAGGAGGAAGTCATATGGAGAAAAAAGTGCCATTTAATTTAGATACGTACGATTTGAAAGAGGAGTTAGGTCGCCTGCGGGGAGAAGTCAAAAAACCAAACATATTGATCGCCGGTGCGACCGGTTCTGGGAAGAGCTCGGTCGTCAACCATGTGTTCGGTCGCGATTTGACGAAAGTGGCGGCCGGCGAGCCGGTGACGCGTGGAATCCACCAGTTCATGAGTGATGACATCGCGATCGTCCTCTATGATAGTGAAGGGTACGAGATCGGAAGTGAGCGCCAACAGGCGTATGCCGACGAAGTCATCGGCTTCGTCGAACGGGCGCAGACAAAACCTGCGGCCGAGCAGATGCACCTCGTCTGGTACGCCATCAACGCCTCGATGAAACGGGTCACACCGCTCGATCGGACGCTGATCAAACAGTTGAACGACGTCACTTCGGTCGCAGTCTTATTGACGCAAATCGATCAAGTCGACATGGATGAATTGACGGCGCTGCGAAACGAATTGGCTGGAGTCGTACCGGAAGACGCAATTTTTCAGGTGAGTGTCGCCGGTGAGTTATTGAACGATGCTGAACTTCGGGACCACCTTGACTGGGAACGTCTCGTCACATGGTCGGTCGAACAGCTCGACCAGTCACTTCAAGAAGGATTGCTCATGGAGATTCATGCGGAGAGCGAAGCGATGCTCAAGCTGAAACGCAAGAAGGCGAACCGGATCATCTCGGGCTATGTCGCGAGTGCTGGGACGGCTGCTGCCGTGCCACTCCCGTTCGCGGATGCCATCGCGTTGACACCGATCCAAGTGACGATGAGCGTCCACTTGTTCCGTTATTGGGGCGTCAAGGCGAATGATGACATGTTGAAAACGTTGATTGGCAGCACGATCATCCCGCAAATCGGACGGACGCTTTCGAAGACGCTGTTGTTGAACGTCATGAAGTTCTTCCCGGGTGCGAACGCGGCGGCGAGCGTGATCAATGCGACAGTGGCATCAGGCATCACCTGGGCAATCGGTCTTGCTATCAATGAAGTCGCGTATCGCAATGCGATGGACTCTTCGAAGACGATCGAGCAACTGCTCAACAGTGACTTTAGTTCATTGTTCGATCAGTTCATAAAAGAGAATCCGATGTCGAAAGACAAATCGTGATTCGAAGTTTGTTACGATGAGAGAGAACAGGGGGAATGGATATGAAGAAACGAATTTACATCACACGACGTCTGCCAGAAGAAGCAGTGGCGCCGCTGCGAGACAAGTATGACGTCCGCATGTGGGACGAAGAGGCGGTGAGCGTACCGCGTGACGTCTTGTTGAAAGAAGCAGCATCGGCTCATGCGCTATGGACGATGCTCAGCGACACGATCGACCGCGAGTTGATCGAACAGGCGCCTGACCTCGCAGTCATCTCGAACTTGGCCGTCGGTTATAACAACATCGACATCGAAGCGGCAAAACAGCACGGCATCGTCGTGACGAACACACCGGACGTCTTGACCGAGACGACAGCGGACCTCGCGTTCGGACTCATGATGATGACCGGGCGCCGGCTCGGAGAGGCAGAACGTGACTTGCGGGCGGGGGAATGGAAATCGTGGACACCGATGGGCTACGTCGGGATGGACCTGTATCAGGCGAAGCTCGGGATTATCGGGATGGGACGCATCGGCGAGGCGGTCGCACGCCGGGCCCGCGGCTTTGACATGGACGTCTTGTACCATAACCGGACGCGTCGTCATGAATCGGAGTCGATGTACGGATTCGTCTACGCCGAACTCGATGACTTGCTCGAGCAGTCGGATTTCGTCGTCGTGCTCGCACCGCTCACCGAACAGACGCGTGGCATGATCGGCGCCGACCAGTTTGCCAAAATGAAAGACACGGCCGTCTTCATCAATGTCGCCCGCGGCGAGATCATTGATGAGTCGGCACTGTACGAGGCGTTGAAAGCCAAGCAAATTTGGGCAGCGGGGCTCGACGTGTTCGCGAAAGAACCGGTGGCGATGGACCATCCGCTCTTGACGCTTCCGAACGTCACGACGCTCCCGCATATCGGCAGCGCCACGATCAAGACGCGCCTCTCGATGATGGCGCTCAACCGAGAAGCCATCGTCAACGTACTTGAAGGGAAAGAACCAAAAAATCGATTGACGTAAAAAAAGAGGAACCTGACGTCATGTGTCAGGTTCCTCTTTTCTGTCCATTAAAAGCGGCGAATGTTGTCTGGATCTTCAACATCGTTGCGTAACGCTCGGTCATCGAGCCCGCGAAGCTTCGCTTCTTTATCGTTCAATTTGGATTTTTCATCAAGCGTGTCTTGTTCTTGATCGACGGCCCGGTTCGGGTTGTCTGGTGCGGATTCGTTAAAAGGCTTCGAATCGACTTCCAAACCGTCAGCGGTATGATGTCCTTGATGGCCTGTATCGTGCTTCGACTCGTTGTAAGGCGCCGAATCGATTGTCAAACTTTCATTGTGACGGCGTTCGTAGTCTTCATCGACATAGATCAAAATCTTGCCGGCCTCGACGTCGCTGTAATGGCGGTTGACTTCTTCTTCGCTCAGTCCCATGTTGCGGAGCCCGGCGTGAACGTCTTCGTGGCCGCTCAAGAATGAACGGACTTTGTCGAACCAACTTGTATCGTGTGAGGCCTCGGTGTGCACGTCCGTTTTACGGCGCAAAATCGAGACGCTGTCCTCATGTTTGGAGACGACGTATATGTCTGAGTCTTTGTATCCTTTGACACGTAGCTCTTCGATTTTTCCTAGAGCCGATTCTTGCGTGTCATACATGCTAATAAATCGTTTCTCACTCATGGTTGTCTCCTCCTTATAATCGGCGATGGTCCTCTAAGCCGGAATGTCCCCGTACAATCGGATCTTCTTTCGTACCGCGTGGTTTTTCATCATGATCATTGAACGGTTTGGCGTCGAATGCAATCCCGTCTGCCTTTTCCCCTTGATCGTGGTCGAGTTCACTGTCTTTTTTATACATATTCGGATAGCGCTCGTACGAATGTTTATCAACGTAAAGCAACAGTTTGCCGTCGTCGATGGCTGAATAGTATTCCTCTGCCTCGGCATCGCTAAGACCCATATTACGCAGCTCATCGCGAATCCGGTCGCTGCCGTGAAGGAATGCTTTGACGCGGTCTAACCAATTGACATCGCGAATCCCAGACTCGGCGTTCACGTCGGTGTGATCGCGCAATGCGGAAATTTCCCCGTTCCGCTTGGCTACGACATGCATATTTTTCTCCGCTTCCCCGGCCTTTTTGAGTTCGTTCACTTTGTCCATCACTTCTTGCTCGCTATGAAATAACCCAATCATTTTACGGTCTGACATGGTCTGCCCCCTTTATCATCTCGTCTTTCGATTAAATTGACGTCACGGTATTAGTAATTTCCGTTCTGGCGAATGTTCAAACAAAAAACGCCATCTCATCTGAGACTGGCGTCATTAATAGTAAATGGTCATCGTATCGTTCCCTAGATGGCAACGCGTGCTCTTCCAGACAAACTCGGCGAGTGTCCACAGCGCCATGAAGCCGCTGATCGCTAACAACACTAATGCGTAGATGGGCGTCAATTGAATCAAAAACGACCATCCGAGCGTGAACAGGAGCGGTTGAATCAGGATCACGAAGCCGACATACACGAGAATGATGAGCAGTGCGAACAAGATGCGGCGTCCGATCGTCTGAAAGTGGTGACGGAAGCGCGTCAGTAAACCGAAGACGGCACCGGTCAGTAAGACCGGCAGCACGAAGGCGAAGTAATCGAGTGGATACGAGGCCGTCGGTGCACTGAACAGCCGCAGACTGAACAAGTCGTCCATGACGAGCAGCAGGTTGGCGTAGGCGAACGCGATAATCATGCCGAGCAGCCAGCCGAACTGGTTCCAAATGCGGCGAGACGATTTGATCGCCTCGATTTTTGTGTAGGCGAGAAACGAGACGTCACGCTTTTCGATGTCTTGGAGTTCGAGCTGCGTCTCGTTCAACCGCTCGACGGCCCAGTCGAACTCACGGTTCGCTTGCACCTTCTCATGCATTTTAAGTTCGCCTGACTGCTCGATGATGGAGCGGTAACGGCGACGATACTCGTCGTTCGTTTTTGGTTTTTCGATCAAGAACATCGCATAGGCGCGTGGGTCTTGACTCGTCAGGCCGTCGAGGGATTGACCGCTTCTTTCTGCTTGTTGAATATACCCGGCCAAACTGTTGAGCAAGCGCTCCGCTGTTGAGTTGTCGTCTAACAGTTCAGACAGATGCGTTCGCACTTGTTCGTAAAATTGCTGTACGGTCGGGTCGTTCGATACATGTGGGTTCAGGACAATTCCTCTCTTCTATATAAAATGGTCATACAGGCGGTTCGTCGTTATGGGAAAGTTTGAGCGATTCAAAGTCGCCTTGTTCGATGCTACGAATCAAGATTTCACTTCCGCCCATGTTTGTGGCGAGCGGGATCGAGTAGACGTCACAGAGGCGCATCAATGCACTCACGTCCGGCTCGTGGGGTTGGGCGGTCAACGGGTCGCGGAAGAAGATGATCATATCCATCTCTCCACGGGCGACCGAGGCGCCGATTTCTTGGTCACCGCCGAGCGGTCCCGACTTAAAGCAATGGACCGGAAGTCCCGTCGCTTCGGCGACACGTTTTCCGGTCGTTCCCGTCGCGAACAAATGATGTTTCTCTAATACGTGAGAATAGGCTTTGACGAGTACGATTAAATCATCTTTTTTCTTATCGTGGGCAATCAGGGCGATGTTCATCTTGACTCCTCCTTAAAAAGACTTCTTCTTAATTCGTATCATATTTGAACTAGAAAGACACGCCTTGTTTATCAAGGTAAAATTTTCCTTAAAAAATATTTTTCCAGTTAATATTTATTCAGGGATAAGAATTGTCTATGTTTAGGCATATGAAAATGTTGGTATTTATAAAGGGAGTCAAATAAACAATAACCATTTCAAAAGAGATTGGAGGAAGATGTCGGATGAACGATACAACGTATAATTTCAACACGTTCATGTCTTGGTTGCCAGAGCTCTTGCTTGCACTTCTTGTCCTTGTCGTCGGTTTTATTTTGGCGAAAGTTCTGGAAAACGTGACGCGCAAAGCGCTACGTAAAGCGCGCCTCGACGATCGTGTTGGTGTCAAGCAAGAAGGAGAGCCGGAAAAAGCCGGAAAAGAAGAAAAGCGGTGGACACCTGAACGGATCATCGCGAAAATCGTCTTCTTTGGAGTATTACTTCTCGCATTCTTAATCATCTTCGAATTTATGAACGTGCCAGCGATCACGCAGCCGTTTAGCCAAATCTATGAGGGCTTCTCAGGTTTAATTACCGGAGTCGTCAAAGCAGGTCTCATTCTACTCGTCGCCTGGATTATCGCGACGCTCTTGAAAAAAGCGATTCAAATGGCTGGTCATCGCCTCAACTTGAGCAAGTTGATGGAGAAGACAGGTCAGGAGTCGACAAGTGTCAACCAGACGAAATGGGTCGACACGGTCGCAAACATCGTCTTCTACTTGGTGTTGTTGCTAGCACTTCCTGCCGTCCTTGACGCGCTCGGTCTCCGAGGCATCAGTGGACCGTTTGAAGACTTGTTGAACAGCTTCCTCGCCTTCATTCCGAAACTCGTCGCAGCGGCACTCATCTTTGCGATTGGTTATATCGTCGCGAAAATTGTCCGCGATATTTTGACGAAGTTCTTGGAAGCGGCAGGACTCAACAAGTTTGCCGAGAAACTTCACTTGGAAGATTATGTGAAAGGGTCAAGCCTTGCGAAAGCGGTCGGTACGGTCGTCTTCATCTTGATCATGATCCCGGTCACAATTTCAGCACTTGAGGCACTCGACATTCGAGGCATCTCAGACCCTGCCATCTCCATGTTGAACAATGTCTTGGCCATGATTCCGAACATCATCGTCGCAATCGTCTTGATTCTCGCTGGTGTGTTCGTTGCCAAATGGCTCAAAGGGGTGGTCGTATCACTTCTTGAGAATTTGGGCGTCAACTCGCTCGCAAGCAAGATGGGTCTCGGTGGACGTTCGACATCATCGACGTCGATTGCTCAAGTAATCGGCACGATCGTTCAAATCATCATCATCTTGTTGTTCGTGTCGGAAGCTCTGCAAGTCGCCAACCTCGACTTCATGGCCTCGCTCGCGACTGCAATCTTTGCTTACTTGCCGATGGTCATTGCAGCCATCATCGTCTTGGCGGTCGGCTTCTGGCTCGCCAATATGGCAGAGCGTCTCGTCGGCAGCGTGCTCGTCGATGCGTCAGGTCAACCGAGCGTACTACGCCACGTCGCGAAGTATGCGATTCTCGGGATCGCCTTCTTCATGGCCATCAGCCAGCTCGGCATCGCGCCGATGATCGTCAATACGGCGTTCCTGCTTATCCTTGGTGCTGTCGCCCTTGCGTTCGGCCTTGCCTTCGGTCTCGGTGGACGTGAAACAGCAGCTCGCTACTTGAAAAAAGCTGAGAAGAGCATCGATGAGACGGAAGTATCAAAAGAGGGTCTCGAACAAGAGAAAGCACAAATGAATCAAGAAGCTGAAGCTGCGAAGCAACAGGCGAAGCAAGGTATCGATCAGTCGAAACGTGAAGCGGATCAAACGAAACAAGAGTTGAAACGTGAAACGAATCGGACAACGGATGTGACGAACGTGGACGGTCCAGAGCCGAACCCGTTCCATGAAAACATCACGCCAGAAGATAACCGTTCACCCGACGACAACGAAGGTCCACGTCGTCCATAATCAGTGAACTGAGCGAGTCTCTCTAGTGAGAGGCTCGCTTTTTTTTGCGCTGTGAAAAAGGGTGATTTTTGGTCGATAAACAGAATGAGAGAAGTCGGTGAAGAATAGGAGGGGTCAAAGTGTTTGAACGCTTTCAAAATACGTTAATCATGAATTATATCGTCGGTTCAGGAATCGCGGTGTTCGGTGTCGGGGGTCTGTTCATCTTCCAAACGCTCGAACTGTCCCGTGCTGAAGTGATGTCTTTGTTTGCGATCATGGCGGTCTCAGTTGTCGTCATGATCAGTCTCGAATTACTGATGTATCGGCGTCACATCCGGCCGATTCGGAGCGTCTTTCGAAGTGAGGCGCCTAGTTATGAGGCGCTTCAACAGGCGTTCGATCAGACGAGTCACTTTCCGACGTTGACGGTAAAGCGCATACTAGGACCTCATTTATTTGGTCTTTCAGTTTCGTCCATGAGCTTGACCGCATTGGCGATTCAACAAAACTGGATCGATTTGCCGTATCGTTTGATTGGAATGGCGGCTTTTGGGGCGGTATTGATCGCGATTTTACATGCGCTCATCGAGTTCTTTTTGACGTATCGGTCGGTCGAGCCGTTGTTGCTTCATTTACAAGATCAAAGTGAGCAGCTGTACGATACCCCACTCCAGGCGTCGTACCAGTCAATTAGCGTCCGGACGAAGCTTTTGATCAGTATGCTCGTCATCGGGGTGTTTCCGGTCATGTTGTTCATTCTCGCTTCGGGCGTCCAACTGTCGACCGTCGAGCAAGTCGACGCATATTGGCAGTGGGCGGCTTTGATTTTAGTCGTCATCATCGGTGTCGCGACGTTCAGTAGTCTGCTCCTATACGACAACATCAAGCGTCCGCTTGCCACGTTGACACAAGGGGTCGAACAGCTCGATGCCGGCGAGCTGAAACCGATCGATAACCCGTATGCTGATGAGTTTTCGCAGCTGGTGAACGGGTTCAATCAGCTGGTGAAGAACGTCAATGAACGCGAGGACGAAAACGAGCAACTGCTGAACAGCTTGTTCGTCTTGTTCGCGGCTACACTCGACGCCCGTGATTCCTACACAGCCGGCCATTCGGAACGAGTGGCCGCCTATTCTGTCGAACTGGCATACGCGTTAGGTTTACCGCAGGCGCAGATCGAGTTGCTCCGTAAATCGGCGTTGCTTCATGATATCGGGAAGATCGGGATTCGTGACGACGTTTTGTTGAAAGAAGGAAAGTTGACAGATCACGAGTTCGCCCAAATTCAAGAGCATCCGACAATCGGGATTCATATTTTGAATCAGATCACGTTGCCGGTCTCACTTCAGCCACTCATGACGGGTGTACGGTCACACCATGAACGAATCGACGGGAACGGCTATCCAGACGGATTGTCCGGTGAAGCCATCCCGCTCTTTGGCCGCATCATGGCAATCGCTGACGCCTACGACGCGATGACGTCAGACCGTCCGTATCGGCAAGGGATGCCTGTCGAGAAGGCGCTGTCGATTTTAGAGAGCGGGCGCGGCATCCAATGGGACGCGGCGTTCGTCGATGTGTTCGTTCAGCTGCGCCGTGAGGCGTTGTCCGCCTAAACGATAACAGGTCTGTCTCCGCGGAGACAGACCTGTTTGTCAGATGAACGTTTCGACGACGTACACCCCGAGGATGCCACCGAGCACGACGAGCATCAAGTTGACGCGCAGCAAGGCGAGCACGGTCGCGAAGGCGCCTCCGGCCAAGGCTGACGACAGGCTGCTCGTCGAATAGAGGATACCCGGGAAAATCAAGCTCGCGAGCACGGCATACGGCGTGAACAACAAGAAGCGCTTCAAGAGCGGCGGTAACTTCAAGTCGCGCAGCCAAAGGAGCGGCACGAGCCGCGGGACGTACGTGACGAGCGCCATAGCGAGGACGAGCAGGAACAGACTGATCATGTTACGCCCTCCTGTTCATAAAGCAGGGCGCCGACCCCGGCGGCGACGATTGTCGCGATGATGATACTTAAACCCGATGATAGCGGAATGAACGGGGCGACACCCCAATAGAGCACGACTTGGGTCACGACGGCAAGCGCCGCGACGACGATGACCGGTTTTCGCGTAAGCGATGGGACGAGCAATCCGATGAACATGGCGTACAAGGCGATGCCCATGCTCGCCTGGACTGACTGGGGGAGGCCGAAAGCGAGAAATACGCCGATCCATGTCCCGACGTTCCAAGCGAAAAAGGCGATCAAGTTCAAACCGAGGACAAAATGGCCACGTGTCGCTTCGTTCCGAGTCGAGGCGACACTGAACGTCTCATCGGTCACCCCGAACGCGATGGCAGCCAGGAAACGGTTCGAGGTTGTTTCGATCCGTTGCGACAGCGAGGCCGACATGAGGAAATGGCGCAAGTTCAAAATGAACGTCGTCAAGACGATCTCCCAATACATCGAACCGGCCATGATCAATTGAATACCGATGAATTGGCTCGCACCGGCAAAGATGAATAACGACATGGCCAACGTGATGACGTTTGGCATGTCGAACGATTTGGCGAGGAGACCAAACGCGATCGCGATCGGAATATAACCGACCGCGACCGGGATACCGGCGCGCATTCCGGAGCGGAACGCGTCTTGGTTGGATAAGGGAGTAGCTTGCTGGATCGGAGTCGCCATCGGCTCTCCTCCTTTCAAAGTAGGTGATGTCCATTCATTCGAGACGAAGGAATGGTTTCCTGCTCACATGATTAAAAAATAGGGTATAGATAGGCGATAAGGAGAGTGAACATATGAGTCGAGCCGAAGAATTTATCGCATCGTACCATCGGATTGAAGATTATTTGAGCCGTGAGATGGGGGACGGACAACATTTCAGCTTCAGCAACATGGTCAACCGTCTCGCCAAGCATAATCCGATCATCGAACGGTATAAAGAAGATTTGCACCAAATGAGCCAGTTGCGCAACGCGATCGTCCACGAGCGGCGAGAGCCTGATTTCATTATCGCCGAACCACACGACTCGATCGTCGAGTTGATGCTCGAAGTGGAGCGGGAGCTGTTGCACCCGCGTCAAGTCATCCCGCTGTTTCGTAAACTCGTGACGACGTTTAATGCCGATGACGCGTTAGTCGAGGTGCTCGGTGAGATTCGGGATAAAAACTATTCCCAGTTCCCGGTCTATAACACTGACGGCTCGTGGCGCGGTTTATTGACAAAAAAAGGAGTGACCAGCTGGCTCGCCGAGACAATCGACGGCCCGCACGTGTCACTCGAGGGCGTTCAAGTTAAAGACGTACTTCATCATGATCCGCATCTTCGTCGTTACCGTTTCGTTGCGAAGGAGACGTCTGTCATCGAGGCGCATCAACATTTCATCAACATGAAAGACGGTGTGCGCCTCGACGCGCTCTTGATCACCGAGACCGGGGAAGAGAGTGAACCGCTTCTCGGTATCATCCGACCGCAAGATATTTTATACGTGATCGGTTGAGGCCATGTGCTCGATCGCGACCTCGTATTGGGTGACGGTATTTCCGAGGACGACGGGCTTCACTTCAGACGTGCCGTCGTCCCGTTTTTTATGGGCGTGTTTATAGGCACCGCTGTCGCGCCAATTTTCAAAGCTCGCAGCGTCGCGCCACGTCGTCATGATCACGACTTGATCTTTCGTTTCGTCAGACGTATCGGTCAACACTTGCATGCGGATAAATCCGTCCATCGTCTCGATTCCTTTTGTCGTTTGGAACCGGGCTTTGACCGCATCGACTTTCCCTTTTTCAACATCTAGTTTGTTCATCACAATCCACATCGAGATGTCCTCCTCTGCAAATTCGTACACGTCTAGTATACATGGGGCACCTCGCTTCCTAGCGACTAGATGCTCGGACTTAGCGTTTGGCCCACCAGTCTTCGAACGTCCAGTTGTTTTGCTTCATCGTCGTCGCTTCCTTCACACCGACGTAGCGGAGATGCCACGGCTCATAGTTGTAGCCGGTGATCTTTTCTTTCCCTTTTGGATAGCGAACGATGTAACCATAGCGGTGCGCGTTCTGGATCATCCATTTGCCTTCAGGTGTCTGATCGAACGAGGCGTATAGTCCCATCCGCATCTGTTGACTCGTCATATCGACGGCAAGCCCGGTTTGGTGCTCACTGTGGCCGGGACGAGCGACATACATCGAGGCATAGGCCGTGCCACGAGCGTTGACCCAATAATTGTAGAGTGATTTTTGCGTGGCGTAGGACCGGTACGCGCTCAATGCGTAAAGCGTGTGTCCTTGTTTTCGGCCGTCATAGTAGAGACGAGCGAGCGCGTGCGCCGCCTCGGCAGCCATGAGCGTCCGTTCGCTTCCTTTCGCATAGACGGTCGGGATGGTGAGCGTGACGAGTTGACGGGACCGATAGGACGCGGACAGGCCATGTTGCTTGTTGACGAGCCGCAACCGCTCCGTTGACGTGAGTTTCGGGATACCGGCCTTTAGATTGCTCGATGGTGTGAAGTAGCGGGTGCTCCCGATGTAGACGTTCGACCAGCTTCGATTGTACGTTGTGTAACGGACGGGTGTGTTGGTGAGGAGTGTCTTGGCGACCGGGGACGATTGCATGGCCCGCCAGTATAGTTTCGTCGTCTTGATCGTGTAGCCGGGCTGAGGTGACGGGGTGGCGGCATAAGTAGACGAGGCGGTGAAGACGAGTACGAGGATGAGCAGCAGGCGGATGAGTTTCATTAGGACGACCCCCTTATGCATGGATAGTTTTCCTTTCCCTTTTTTTGAAATGATGAAAAGACGAGTGATTAGGGAATACTCAAACGACAGTCTCCGTCTCGTGACCCGATAGATGTACAGCCCAAGCCCGATGTGCCGGGGGCGAAGACAAAGTAAACTGATTATATAGGGAAGAACTGTGAACTAGAAGAGAGGAGTGGACGCATATGGAACTTGTTTTTGGCTTACCGTTGTTATTGCTCGTCCTATTCTTTGCCTTTTTGTATTTCAACATCAAAGGGTTATCGAATATGTGGAAAGACTACAACCGGACGAAATCGATGATCCCGCTCGGTTTTTTCATCATCGCGATCCTCGGAATCTTTACCGGGGTTTGGACATGGCTCGTCATTTTGATCTACTACGCCGTTCGTCCGAAAGAGTGACTTGACACCTTGTGCGAAAGCGCATGGTGTTTTTGGTATACTGGGGACGAGGTGTTGTCATGGAGAAATTGATCAAGGCGTGGTTCATCATCACGCTCATCACATTTATGTTATTCAAGCTCGGTGAGACGATGACGTCCGCCTATACGGAGCCAGCGGGCGAAGGAAACCCGTACGTACTCGTCTTGCTCTCCGGCTGGCCGTTCGTCTTGTTGTTCATTTGGATCACCGTCCGGCTCGCCAGACGAACGGTCGCGTCGGTGAACGGTCTCGCGCGGGTCGGTCTCTTCGCTGGGAGCATATTGATGGCGGGGATCGGGCTATACGTGAACTTCGGGCAGGCAAGTTCGTTGCGGGATGGGATACGAGCTTCTGAAAATGCGGCGTACGCGTCGGGTTGGAACCAGTTCACGAACATCATTTACGCGAATCAACTGACGTTTTTCGTGCTGACAGTCAGCTGTATGGCGCTCGGCATCGTCGTCTCATTCGTAACTTCAACTAAAGACGAGGAACAGCTCAAGTAGCCGTTCCTCGTCTTTTTAGGTCAGTTTGCTTTGGTAGAGGCGGGCGTAACGGTCGGCGGCGATGATGGCGTCGGCCACATCTTCAGGCGACACGTCGAAACCGCTATGAATCGTTTCCCCTTCAGCGGTCGCTGCTTGACCGACTTTCAAGATATCTTCTCGTGACGCGTCTTTTAGTTTCACGTCTTCGAGTGTGACCGGCAAATCGAGCGCCATGTAAAGGGCGACGTACCGTTCGAACTCGGCTTGCGTCCGTCCTTCAAGCGCGAGCTGGACGAGTGTCCCGAACGCGACTTTCTCACCGTGCGTCAAATGATGGATCTCCCCGTCTAAGGCGGTGAAGCCATTATGGATGGCGTGGGCTGCCGCTAATCCACCGCTCTCGAAACCGAGACCGCTCAATAGCGTGTTCGCTTCAACGACATCTTCAAGCGCTGGCGTGACGACTTTTGCTTTTACCGATTCATAGGCCGGAATCCCATAATCGAACAACACTTCTTCACAGCGTTTGGCGATCGCTTCGGCGGCGATCGTCGGGACGCCGCCTGCCATCGTCTTGCCACCGAACGCGAGGACACTCCGGACCTCGACCCACGTCGCGAGTGCGTCGGCGATCCCTGAGGCGAGGAAGCGGGCCGGGGCCTCGGCGATCAGTTTCGTGTCAACGAGGACCAAATCGGGATTCTTCTTATAAAACCGGTAACTCTCAAAATTACCTTCATCCGTATAGATGACCGAGAGGGCACTCGTCGGGGCGTCAGTCGAGGCGATGGTCGGCACGATGACGATGCGGGCATTAAGCGCATCGGCGACGGCTTTGGCCGTGTCGAGCGTTTTCCCGCCGCCCATACCGATGACGAACGACGTCTCGTTCGCTTCTGCCACCTTGGTGATCCGTTCGATTTCGTGGCGCGATGCCTCCCCGACAAAGTCAGCTTTCTCGGCGTTCACACCGCTCGACGTCAACGAGGCGGTCACCCGTTCCCCGATCAAGCGCCAGACGATATCGTCGGCGATGAGAAGTGCCTGTGAGCCGAAATGCCCGACATAATCCCCGATCCGGTCAATTGTATTCTTGCCTTGCACATACTTTGCGGGACTGATGAAAACGCGTTCTGACATATTCAACATCCTTTCTCAAATGAATGTGGCGATAGGACAACATGTGTCTGTTCCCGATTTAAGGCGTGTTTCAAACGAACAATCATGTGACATCTCAGCGAAGCGAGGTCACATGTTCGTCCACATTCCACCGAGTACTACAAGGACGACAATTAGAGCGGCGACAGCGAGAAATCCCCATTCAAGTATCGATTTGGTCACGATGGTTCCCTCCTGATGACTGATAATCCGAGTATAACGAGTTCAGGCGCCGTTCCTGTTTCAAAAAAATGACCAGGTCAAAAAAAGAGTGACGTCTCGTCGTGTCGAGCGTTCGATGGTTTGAATCGAACCACAACGGGAACATTTAATTCGTATGCTTATTTCAGAAGGAGGAAATCACATGTCTAAACACGTACTGATCGTCACGACATCTGCCAATAAATTAGAGAACGGCCACGAAACAGGGTTATGGCTCGGGGAGTTCGCTGAACCGTACCTTTTGTTCGAGAAGAAAGGCTACAAAGTAACGATTGCTAGTATCGAAGGTGGAGACGTGCCAATCGATGCGAACAGTCTAGAAGACGGATTACCGGAAGAAATCTTAAATACGAAAACCTTGTTGAAAGATACGGTCCGTCTTGATCAAGTAGCGGATGAGACATATGATGCTGTCTTCCTTCCAGGCGGACACGGGACAGTCGTCGACTTCCCAGGAAGCGAGACGTTACAGCGTGTCGTTCGAGACGTATACGAGAGCGGCAATATCGTTGCAGCTGTCTGTCACGGCCCGATCGGCCTCGTCAACGTCAAGTTGAGCAACGGCGAACCACTCGTGAAAGGTAAGCGCGTGACTGGATTCACGGATGCTGAAGAAGTCGAGATGCAACTCGATTCAGCTGTACCGTTCTTGTTAGAGACGGCACTTCGTGAGAAGGGCGGAGATTTTGACAAAGCCGACAATTGGGCTGTCAACGTCGCCGTCGATGATCGCCTTGTCACGGGACAAAACCCGCAGTCTTCTGAGCAAGTCGCGGAAGAAATCGTGAAAATTTTAGGATAATGATGCGAACGACCTAGGTCTTGACCTAGGTTGTTCTTTTTTTTGGACATATGTCCTTTTCAAGCATTTTATTCTCGCGTACAGTCAGACGAGGAGAATAGGAGGTAAGTATGGGAATCATTTTTGCAGTACTCTCGGGCACGTTCATCGCGTTACAAGGCATCTTTAACGCAAAGCTTGGTTACGCGGTCGGGGCCTGGTTGTCCGTCACGATCGTCCACTTTGTCGGACTCATCCTCGCTTTGGGCATTTATGCGTTCAAACGTGATGCAAACATGACGGCGTTCCGGCGTGTGCCATGGTATTACAGTTTAGGTGGGTTGTTTGGCGTCTTCGTCGTCTTTGGAGAGCTGACGGCCATCCAGCGACTCGGTGTGACGTGGGCAATCTGCGTGTTGCTCGTCGCCCAATTGATTGGGGCGTTCCTTATCGATTTGAACGGTTGGTTCGGGGTGAAGAAGAAGCCTGTCAATCAAGGTCAAATCATGGGACTCGCCTTGATGGTTGTCGGTATCGGGATTTACACATTCACGTGAGGAGGGGTGACATGGGAGTTGAAGCTGCGTTAACACGCCTTAACTGGCACCATCTTTTTTCGACGGAGACACTCGCGGCGTCGTCGATTGTGACATTTCCAACCGGTGCGATGTTGTGTGCGAACGACCAAACGATTGAGTCGTTGTTCGTCGTTTTAGAGGGACGCGTCAAAATTTATACGTTGAGCGAGGAAGGAAAACTGAGACTCTTGCGGTTGAAGACAGCGCCGTCTTTGATTGGCGATATTGAGTACGCCAGCGGCCGGGACGTCCTGCATACGGTCGAAGCGGTCGGGGCGGTCACGTGTCTGCGCATCCCGTTTGAAGCGCTGCGGACGCATAACCGGACGATTGAGTTCACGGAACATCTGCTCCGCGGGGTGTCGGAAAAGTTATTTATTGAGGCGAACGCCTCCTCGAATCATCTGATGTCGACGCTTGAAGAGCGGTTAGCAGGCTATCTCGTCTCACTCAGTGCGTCAGGAAATGAGTTGTTCCAACAAGAGATGAGTCAGTTAAAACGGAAGGAAGTCGCCGAATGGCTCGGGACGAGCTATCGCCACTTGAATCGGACGCTGCAGGCGTTCGCGGACGAGGGACTCGTCGAACGGAGTCGGACGAAAGTGACGATTCTCGATGCGAAACGATTAAACGAACGTGCCAATGGCATGGTGTATGAATAAGGAGGCAGTTCATGTTAGTAGGAATCATTTGTTCAGCGGTGGCTGGCGCGTTCATCAGTGTACAAGCAGCGGTCAATGCCAAAATGAACGTGTATTTAGGAGCTTGGGCGACGACCGTGCTCGTCTTTATCGTCGGATTCGTCGGGTCGCTCGTCCCGCTCGCACTTTTCGGCGGAAACATCCGCGGCGTGTTCGACATTTCACCGATTTATGCGCTCGGTGGTTTGCTAGGTGTCGGGGTTGTATTTTGTGTGATGCGAAGCATTCAACTGCTCGGTCCGACATTATCTGTCTCGATCATTCTCGTGTCTCAGTTGATTTGGGCACTCGGCGTCGACCTCTTCGGAGTGTTCGGAATGCCGCGGTTATCACTGTCACCAGGCCAAATCATCGGGTTGATGATCTTGCTACTAGGCGTGATTGTATTCAAACAAGCTCAGGCGGCAGCCATCGAACATCAAGCGACGGAACAGGCTACTTCACAATGAAGTGGCTTTTTTCGTGAGCAAAACGGGTACAGGTGGATAATGGATGTCTGATATGATGAGATGGAGTAGTACAAAATATACGTAGAGGTGATGAAACAAGTGGATTCTTCCATAGTAATTGATTTAATGATCGTCATATTTTTGATCGTGTTGAACGGGGTGTTCGCGATGACTGAAATCGCGCTCATCTCGTCGAAACCGGCAAAACTTGAAGTCGAGGCGAATCGAGGCAAACGCAGCGCCAAGATCGCGCTCAGACATTCAAAAGACCCGACCGACCTGTTGTCGACCGTCCAAGTCGGGATCACATTGATCGGGATCATCAACGGGGCTTACGGGGGCGCGCGTTTTTCAACACCGCTCGCTGACTTATTCGCACAGCTCGGAATGAGCGCGCAGTATGCGCCGACGGTCGGTTACGTCGTCGTCGTCACGATCATCACGTATTTGTCGCTCATCATCGGAGAGCTTGTCCCGAAACGGATTGCGCTCGTGTCACCTGAACGGGTGACGATGTCGATCATTCCGGCGCTTGACCTGTTCAGCAAAGTCATGCGCCCGTTCATTTGGATCTTATCGAAATCGACACTGTTCTTGTTCAAATTGCTCGGCTTGAAAGCAGAACAGTCGAGTGGGGAGACCGAGCTCGAAATTAAACAGTTGTTGTTCGAAGGGGCGCAGCAAGGGGCGTTCGCCCATGAAGAAGTGCAACAAGTCGAGCGCGTCTTCGCTTTCCACGACCAGTTGATTTATGAACTGATGCAGCCGCGGACGATGCTCGAATGGGTCGACCTCGAGGATGACATGGACGATATTAAAAAATCGATTTATGAGAGTAAACACAACAAACTTCCAGTCGGACGCGATTCGCTCGACGAGTTCGTCGGCTACATCGATGTCCGTGATATTTTAACGCTCGCGACGTTGCGTGAGCCGTCACAAATTTTAAAACGCATTAAGCAGCCGCTCATCGTGCCAAAGCAACGCGAGGCCAGCCAAGTGCTGCAGATGATGCAAAAGAACGGTGTCGAGATTGCGTTCGTGCTCGATGAATACGGTGGCTTCCTCGGTATGGTCACGTTGTTCGACATACTAGAAGAGATTGTCGGAGAAGTGATGATTGAAGAAGAGACACCGGAAGTGGTCCGCCGCGCGGACGGGACGTACTTGGCGGATGGCTTGCTCGGGATTGAAGATTTAAAACGAACGTTCGGGATTCGAGATAATCGTTTCGATGAGGGCCGTAATTTGTACCACACGCTAGCAGGGCTCGTCATTTACTCGCTCGGTGACTTCCCGAAACGCGGAGACATCGTCGAGGCGTACGGGTTACGTTTCGAAGTCGTCGATATGGACGGGAAACGCGTCGACCAAGTTCTCGTGTCGATGTTGCCAGAAACGCCAAACGAAGACTGATGCCTCAGGGCGTCAGTCTTCGTTTTTGTGTGTGTTCCATGTCTCGAACGCCGCGCGCATGAGGACACGGGCGGTGTGGAGCATGGCCCGTTCGTCCACATCGAAGCGAGGATGGTGATGAGGGAAGAGGGCGCCGACTTCAGGATTGCCGGCCCCGGCGAAAAAGAAGCTGCCGGGAACGTGTTGCATGTAGTAGGCGAAATCTTCTCCGACCATGAGCGGAGACATCTCGATGACGCCGGCTTCACCGACGACGTGAGCTGCACTTTGGCGAACATGCTCTGTCTCGGCGTAATGATTGATGACTGGAGGGTAGCCGCGGATATATTCGAGCTCATACGTCGCCTCGCTCGCCGCGCAGACGTGGGAGATGGCGCGCTCCATCTCTGTGATGATCCGTTCTTGTGTTTCTAGCGTGAACGTTCGGACTGTCCCCGATAACTTCGCTTCGTCAGCAATCACGTTGAACGCCTGGCCCGCGGTAAACGTGCCGACGCTTAAGACGGCCGGTTCGAGCGGATCGGTGCGACGGCTGATGACTTGTTGCAACTGACCGACGACGTTCGCCCCGACCATGACGGCATCGACCGTATGTTGCGGAATCGCGCCGTGACCGCCTTTCCCTTTGATCGTCAGCTCGAAGCGGTCGGCTGCGGCCATGATCGGACCGGATTTTACCCCGATCGTGCCGTACGGGAGCGGCGTCCAGATGTGAGCGCCGAAGATGTAGTCGACACCGTCCAAGCAGCCGTCTTCGATCATCGGTTTGGCTCCTCCGGGCGCGAGTTCTTCCGCAAACTGATGGATGAGAACGACGTCTCCCGGCAGGTCGGTCTCACTCAAAGCTTTGGCGAGCACGAGCAGTGTCGCCGTATGGGCGTCATGGCCGCACGCATGCATCGAACCGTTCACTTTTGAGCGGTACGGCACGTCTTTCAAGTCTTGGATCGGCAAAGCGTCAAAGTCGGCCCGGAAAGCGATGGTTGGTCCGTTGCCGCCTCGGATGCGTCCGACGACGCCGTTGCCGCCGACGCCTTCGCGGACTTCGAGGCCGAGCTTGCGCAAATAAGTGGCGATCGTTTTTGGTGTCTCCTGTTCTTCAAACGACAGTTCGGGATATTGGTGAAAATGGCGTCGGAGCGACACCATCTCGTCGTACAGTTCCGTCAATCGTGAATCGAGGTCAGTCACAAGCATGATTTGCACTCCTGTCAGTTAATCATTTTTGTTTGAAACCAGCTCCATAGATTATACGTATCTAAGAGGTAAGAGTTTCTAATCGTCTAAGCGGTGTTTCCCACGATCACCATGAGTCATTGGTTACATTTTTCTAAGTTATGCTTATGGTATACGACGAAAGGGAATTAATACAGAAGTAAATCATGAAATGAGGTGTTGAAATGGGTTGGATTATCGCAATTGGTATCATCGCCGTCTTGGCGGTCATCTATTTTTCGATGTACAACGGGCTCATCAAATATCGAAACTGGGTCGACGAGTCGTGGGCGCAGATCGATGTTCAGCTGAAACGCCGTTACGACTTGATCCCGAACTTGGTCGAGACGGTGAAAGGATACGCGAAGCATGAACAAGAGACGCTCACGAAAGTCGTCGAGCTACGAAACCAGCTTGGCTCGAAGACGAGCCGTCAAGAACAGATGGAAGTGAACGATCAACTGAGCGGTGCGCTCAAAAACTTGTTCGCGCTGCGCGAGGCGTATCCGGACTTGAAAGCGAACGAGAACTTTATGATGCTTCAAGAAGAGCTGACGCAGACAGAGAACAAAGTCGCTTACTCGCGACAGCTGTATAACAATACGGTCATGAAATACAATACGAAAATCGAATCGGTCCCGACGAACATCATCGCTTCCGTCCATAAGTTCGAAAAACGCGACATGCTCGAGGCGCGAGAAGAAGAACGCGAGAACGTTCGCGTCTCATTCTAATGGATTGGAGTGGCGACGATGATTCTGTATGAACAAATCCGCAAGAATAAGATTAAAACCGTGTTCATCGTGGCCGGATTCGTCCTCCTCGTCTTAGCCGTCGGGGTTGTCATCTCGTATTTGAACTATGGCGATCCGCTCCCAGGGCTCATCTTTACTCCGGTGTTCTCGTTGTTTTACATCGGGATCGTCATCATGTCGAGCACGAATATCGTCATGAAGATGAATCACGCCCAAGAGATCACATCGGTTGAACAACATCGTTTCTTATGGCACACGGTCGAGAACATGGCGATGGTCGCCCGTGTCCCGATGCCACGGATCTTCATCATCAATGACGCGTCACCGAACGCGTTCGCGACCGGGCTCAAACCCGAGAAGGCCGCGGTCGCCGTGACAACCGGTTTAATGGACCAGTTGACCCGTGAAGAACTCGAAGGTGTCATCGCCCACGAAGTTGCGCATATTAAAAATTATGACGTCCGCCTGGCGACGGTGACGCTCGCCCTCGTCTCCGTCATCGCCATCATGAGTGACATCGGCTCACGGATGCTGTTTTTCCGAAGTATCGGTGGACGGCGCGACAACAACCAAAATCCGATCTTTATGATCGTCGGGCTCGTCCTGTTGATTTTAGCCCCGATCATCGCGACGCTCGTCAACCTTGCTATCTCGCGAAATCGTGAGTTTTTGGCTGATGCGAGCGGGGCCGAGTTGACGCGGAACCCGGACGCACTCGCTTCGGCGCTCGAGAAAATCGCTAACGTCAAAACGCCAGTGAAAGAGGCGTCACGGGCGTCGGCATCACTTTATTTTTCGGACCCTATGAAGAAAAAGCTGAGTGGGCTGTTCTCGACACACCCGAATCCGGCTGAACGGATTGCCAGACTGCGAAGCATGTAAAAAAAGCCACCTCGCTATGGAGGTGGCTTTCGTTCGTCATCCGGCGCGGTTGCTCCGGAGTTTTTCAATCTCTTCGAGGACGAATTGAACGTTCGTCCCGACGATGACTTGAATATGGTTCGGGCTGACGACTTTAATTCCTGGGATGCCCGCTTTCTTAATTTGCGTTTGATCGACCGTCTCCATGTCTTTGACGTCGACACGGAGACGTGTGACACACGATTCGATACCGGTGACGTTTTGGTCACCACCGAGACCGTCATAAATCATGGCTGCCATCGCAGAGTACTGACCACCTGCTGCGACTGGTGCCGTTTTCGTGTCACCTTCAGGCGCTGTTTCTGTCGCGACCGCATCAACTGCTTCGTCCGACTCGCGACCTGGCGTTGCCAAGTTAAGTTTGACGATCATGAAGCGGAAGATCGTGTAGTAGATGGCACCGAAGACGAGGCCTTGGACGAGCAACATGTACGGCTGGTTCGCAAGCGGTAGCCGTGAGCTGAGGACGAAGTCGACGAGACCGGCACTGAAGCCGAACCCGGCCGTCCATTGGAACGTGGCAGCGATAAAGAGTGACACGCCTGTCAACACAGCATGGACAAGGTAAAGAACTGGTGCGAGGAACATGAACGAGAACTCGAGCGGTTCCGTGACACCTGTGAAGAATGAAGCGAACGCTGCGGCGAGAAGGAGCGAGGCCGCTTGTTTTTTACGTTTCGTTTTCGCAGTGTGATACATCGCGAGTGCTGCTGCCGGGAGACCGAACATCATGATCGGGAAGAATCCAGCTTGATAGCGTCCAGTGATCCCTTTCTCACCTTCACCGGACCAGAAGTTACCGATATCGTTGATGCCGGCAACGTCAAACCAAAATACCGAGTTGAGGGCGTGGTGAAGACCTGTCGGGATCAATAGACGGTTGAAGAATCCGTAAAGTCCAGCCCCGATCGCCCCCATTTTCGAAATTGTTTCACCGAATCCGACGAGTCCTGTGTAGACGACCGGCCAGACGAAGTAAAGTGCGACCGAGACGACAATCATAGCGAACGCCGTCATGATTGGCACGAGACGTTTGCCGCTGAAGAAGGCGAGCGCGTCCGGGAGCTTCACATGGCTGAAGCGGTTATACATTTGAGCAGCGACGATACCTGACAAGATACCGACGAACGCGTTGGCGATCCGACCGAATGCTGGGTTGACTTCAGTGACGTCGATTCCTTGGAACAGGGCGACTGTCGCGGAAGACAACAATGTCGTGACCGTGAGGAAAGCGACGAGACCACTGAGAGCGGCCGAGCCGTCACGGTTTTTCGCCATACCGAGGGCGACCCCGACAGCGAAGAGAATTGGAATGTTATCGATGATGGCTGCACCGGCTTTAATGAGGAAGGCGGCGGCGATGTTTTCAGAACCCCAGCCGACTGGGTCGATCCAGTAACCGATGCCCATGAGGATGGCCGCTGCAGGAAGTACCGCAACCGGCAACATGAGCGAACGTCCGAGACGTTGTAAAAAGTTCATCATTGTAAATGTCCTCCTTTTTGATGGTGTTGATCTTGCAGGCGTTGAATGTGGAGCGTGATGTAACCAAGCTCTGACTCGGGCAAGACGATGCCGTATAAGTTTTCCATTTCAGTTGCGACGTCAGACGCACACGCGTAAGCGGACGAGAATTTTGTTTGAATCATCCGAAGCATGTCCTCGTCGATCGTGTGATGATCGTAATGGTTGACCCGATCCATGACGAATCGTAAATGGGTTAATAAGCGTTGATAGGATAAGTCATCTTCTTCGATAGATAGGTCGAGTCGTCGTGAAATCGATTGAATCATGTCTCTTACGATCGTCGTCTGTTTGACCGTCTTGCGCAAATCACCTCCTTTCACTTTGAGTGTATGGATATGGAGCGCGATGAAAGCCGCTTCGTCTTTCGGCATCTTCAATCCGATTTTGTCCTCGATTAGTTGCAGCGCCCACAGTCCGATTTCATATTCGTTGCGATACAAGATTTTGATCTCATTCAACAGCTTGTTCCGAAGTGAGATTCCTTCTTCTTCACGCTCGATGGCGAATGAGATATGATCGGTCAAAACGACGTGGATATGCTCATTGAACGTCGTCTCGAGCCGCTTCTCCGCATGCGTGATAATTTCTTCGGAAATCGTGAAGTGCTCGACCGGGATACGGCTGAGGAGTTGTTGAAACTTATCGTTTTCCGACATGACGAAAAGTTTTTCGATTTTGTGCGGGTTGACGATGTCGTTGCGCCCTTTTTTAAACGCGACGCCGGGTCCGATGGCGATCTTTTCTTCACCTTCGTCCGAGACGATGACCGCGTTGTTGTTTAAAATCTTTTTAATTTTTAACATGTGTCCTCCTATCGAGGAGTCATTGTTCCGCTTGAGCGACGACAGTCTTTCCGGAAAGCGAGGGGCCACCTGCGTGGAACGAGTAAGGATTTGGCAGCTCGCTTCCGTTCGTGACAATCATCGGAGTGACCGTGTCCTTCCCGGCTTGATTAATCTGCTTCAAGTCCGCTGTCAACAAAGGATGTCCGACGTCAACATGGTCACCGACAGTGACGTGGACTGTGAACGGGTCTCCTGAAAGTTCGACCGTGTCTAACCCGACGTGAATCAAAATCTCAGCTCCGTCTTCCGTCCGGATGCCGATGGCGTGCTTCGTCGGTGCGATTTGGACGATCGTTCCATTAGCCGGTGCGACGACTGTCCCGTTTGTCGGCTTAATGGCGATTCCGTCGCCCATCATCTTCTCGCTGAAGACGGGGTCGGCCACTTGCTCAAGTGGAATGATGTCTCCTTCCATGGGTGCATAAAGTGTCAGTGTATGTCGCTTCATCCACTTATTCAATAACATGTTCACTTCATCCTTTCCCTACGAAAATGATTGTGAAAAAACAAAACAGGCATGGAGTATAGACGGGTGGCGTGAGCCTTTCGTCTTACCCCATGCCTGATCGAATCAGTCACATGTGATCAATATTTGTTTCTTCTGTCTCAACGTAGCACGCTATCTAAAAGAAGACAAGACCTAATTTGTAAGCGCTCTCTAAAAAATGTACTTATTCTGAAATTTGTTGTATAGTGAAAACGAATCTTAAGTGAAAGGTGTTGCATGTTGATGAGTGAGGTCGTATCTGCCTAACGAACTGAAAAATGTAGGATGACGCGTGTTTTTGTCATGCCTTCATGTTCTGTTACGGATACCGCCCATCATAAACTGCCAGACACCGGTCTGTCTTTTTGCGTTGGTCGTCATCGACCGACGCTTTTTGTTTGCGCGGTATCTCCACCCTATTTTAAGGAGAGATCACCATGAACGAACAAACGTTAGAAAAACTACAATATACTGAACTCATCCAACGAGTCGAACGCTACTGCATCAGCGGGTTCGGTCGCAAGTTGCTCAGAAATCAACAACCGACGAGCCATCTACAGACGGTGAAGAAACGACTGCAAGAGACGTCGGAGGCACGAGCGATCCTAGACGCCTCGTCGCACGTCCCGTTCATCGGGGTGTCCGACATGGAACCGCTCATCGGGAAAATCAGTCGTGGCATCCAGCTCGAAGCGGGTGAACTTGAAGCCGTCGCTGAATTTTTCCGCGGAGCCCGCAAACTGAAACGATTCATGGCCGAGCAGACGTTCTTTGCACCGTTGTTATCTCTGTACGCGGACGAGATGAGTGAAAGGCGCTCGATCGAAGAAGAAATCGTTCGGTCGATCCGGGCCGGACGCGTCGTCGATGAGGCGTCAAAAGAACTGAAACGGACTCGGAAGCAAATCGATATTCTCGAAGGACGGATCGAGGAGCGGTTGACTAAATTTTTGAAGAGCGCGGCCAACCGTGAAGCGATTCAAGACGCGTTTGTGACGAAGAAGCAGGACCGATTCACGATCCCAATCAAGGCGTCGTACAAACATAAAGTCGCCGGGACGATCATCGATACGTCGAACCGGGGGACGACCGTGTTCATCGAGCCGGAAGCGATCAGCAAGCTGAACGCGGAACTCGCCGTCAAACGGACCGAGGAAGCGGTCGAAGTTTATCAAGTGCTCGCGACACTGACCGGTATGGTGGCCGAAGCGTTACCGGCGATTGAGACGACGCTCGACGTTATCGCCCAGTACGACATGGTATTCGCCAAAGGGAAGTATAGCCAGACGATCGAAGGAATTTCGCCACGCGTGAACGGGACCGGGAAAATTCGTTTGCGACAAGTCCGGCACCCGTTGCTTGATGGGGCGGTCCCGCTCGACTTCTCGCTCGGCGAGACGTACCGCGGACTCATCATCACCGGACCGAACGCCGGCGGGAAAACGGTCGTCTTGAAAACGATCGGCTTGCTCAGCTTAATGACGATGAGCGGTCTGCACATCCCGGCTCATCCCGATACAGACATCTCGACGTTTGACGACGTGTTCGTCGATATCGGTGACAATCAAGACATGGGTTCTGCCCTCAGCACGTTCTCGGCCCACATGAACAACGTGGCGACGATCATGCAGCGGGCCGGCAAGCGATCGCTGCTCTTATTTGACGAAATTGGGAGTGGGACCGAACCGAACGAAGGCGCGGCGCTCGCCATCGCGATTTTAGAAGAGGCGTACAAGCGCGGTTGTCTCGTCGTCGCCTCGACCCATTACGGGGAAATCAAAGCGTATTCCGAGGCGCATCCGGACTTCATGAACGCGGCGATGCAGTTCGACCCGGACACGCTCGAGCCGAAGTATCGGTTGTTGATCGGTCAGTCCGGTGACAGCAACGCGTTGTTCATTGCCCGGAAAATGAAGCTGCCCGAAGCGATTTTGAAACAGGCGTCACGTTATATGAAAGAAAAAGTATATGACCAGACACTCGTCGACACTTCGAAGCTGACACAAGAAGTGGTGAATGCGAAACCGGAACTGATCCAGCAATTTGAAAAAGGAGATCGCGTCCGGTTACTCGAGACGAATCAAGTCGGGCTCGTCTATGCGACGGACGATTCTGGGCGACATGTCACGGTTTATGCAGAAGGGACGTTCAGCGACCATCCGTTGCGACGCGTCCGGCTTGAAGCGCAGGCGGTTGATCTCTATCCGGCGGGTTATGACTTAGAGACGTTGTTCGTAGACTATCGAGAGCGCAAAGAGGCGCATGATTTTGAGCGTGGCTCGAAGAAAGCGTTGCGTCGTGTTGAAAAAGAGATTCGGGCACGGCAACGCGCCGAACGTGGAGACTAAAAAGTGTATGACCTTAAGCGCTCGGGTAAGGACCAAGGACCGAGAGTCATGACGAAACGTCCGGCTGTCGGGTAATGTGTCGGAGGTGGACTAGATGTTTTGGTTAAGTTTGTTGTTTGCCATCGGATTTGCCTTGATCCACTACTTTTCAGGTCAACTGATTCACGTGCGCGAGACGCCACGGAGCCGCTTCTTGTCGCTCGCCGGTGGCGTCGCTGTCGCTTACGTGTTCTTGCATCTCTTGCCTGAACTGAATGAATACCAACGCGAACTCGAAGGACATCTCGGGAGCGGTCTGTTCGCCTCGATTGAGAACCACATCCTGATCGTCAGCATGCTCGGTCTGGCGGTGTTTTATGGGTTAGAACGGTTGGCCACACAACTGAAAAATCGCGGGAACGGTAGCGTGTTTTGGATTCATATGGCGCTGTTCATCTTTTACAACTTTAGCATCGGGTACGTGCTCGCAGAGAGTGAGTTCGACTCGATATGGGCGATGACGCTCTACTTTCTTGCGTTAGGGATTCATTTCATCACGGTCGATCAAGGGTTGAGACACCACCATCAACAATTGTATGACGAGCGGGGACGGTTGTTACTTTCACTCGCAGTGCTCGTCGGCTGGAGTGTCGGGGCGTTTTCAGCGCTCCATGAAGCCACACTGTCGATGATTGTCGCCTTTTTGGCCGGTGGCATCATCTTGAACGTCATGAAAGAAGAGTTACCCGAAGAGCGTGACAGCAGTTTTCGTGCCTTTGCCGTCGGGCTCATCGGATACGCGTTACTTTTATTGGCCATATGAAAAGGCAACCAAATCTCGGTTGCCTTTTTGCTTACAATGAACTAGTGCTTTGATTTTCAACGGTGCTGTCTTCTTCAGTTGCAGGTGCGTCGTCCGCGTCTCCATCTTGGCCACCGAATCCGTTATGCGCTCCGTGACCGTGTCGGCCTTTACCGCCGAAGCCGCGCATGTCATCTAGGTTCTCGTAGCTCGTCACGTCAGCGAATCGCTCCTCATGTTCAGCTAAAATCGCGTCGGCTTCCGCTTGCGTCAAATTACCGTTCTCGACCGCTGCATCAAGTTTCACTTCGTGTGAGGCGATGATCGCGTCAATGAATGCGTCGACCGTGATGCCTTTCTCTTCCGCGAGCTCAGGAAGCGACTGTCCTTCTTCACGTGCCGCTTCGACCTCGGCTTCGCTCAAACCGAGCGCCTCAAGCAACGCCGCTTGTCCGGCTGCCCGGTCTCCGAACATGCCGCGTTCACCACGTTCACCGCGTTCGCATTGCGTCGAAGCTTCCGTCGATTCTGTCGTTTCAGTTGTCGTCGTCTCGTTCGTGGCTGCGTAGACGCCTGTGCCCGAGACGGCAAGCAGACCGGCCAAAGCGAGTGCTAATTTTGATGATTTCATGTATATCTCCTCCTTTTACTACCTCAAGTGTAAATCTTGCCCGCCGGCAAGTTGTGAGGGAGTTGCAAGGTTTTTGCAAATTGTATTTGGGAAACGATGGGATGCTTTCTTGATGCGATATAATGGGAGTGGAGGCGATACAGATGAACGTGCTCGTAGTGGAAGATGAACAGAAGCTAGCGGACGGGATGGCCCGTTTTTTGACGTACGCGGGCTTTACTGTCAGCGTGGCGGGGACACTCGCCGAGGCGAAACGACTGCTTGATCAGCCGTTCGATGCGGTCCTGCTCGACGTTCGCCTGCCGGACGGAGAAGGATGGACGCTCATTCCGAGATTACAGACACTTCAGCCGCGGCCGGCCATCGTGTTGACGACGGCACGCGGGGAAGCCGATGACCGAGTGTTCGGTCTTGAGCTCGGTGCTGACGACTATTTGGTCAAACCGATCGTCTTGAAAGAGCTCGAGATTCGATTGAAGCGTCTCGTCAAGCAGACGGATGGCATCGTGTTCGGCGATCTGAAAGTTGATGAAAAATCACGGACGGTGACGGAAGACGGGAAATCGATTCGATTGGCCAATAAGGAGTACGAACTGCTGCTCTATTTCATGAAGCATATCGGGGAAGCGCTTGACCGGAACCGATTGCTCGACGACGTGTGGGACTATACGTTCGTCGGTGACACGAGGACGGTCGACACGCACGTTAAACAGCTCCGCGACAAGTCCAAGACGATCAAACGGCAGTTGAAGACGGTGCATCGGGTCGGTTATCGATTGGAGGACGTGTGATGAACCGGTTGATGAAAAAGTTGTTGTGGACCGCCATTCTCCCGCTCGTGGTCATGGCCGTGCTCACGTTCGGACTCACGTCGCTCTTGATCGGCCGCTTTGCCGAGACGGAAAGCTACGCCCAGCTCGAGCGTGAAGCGGACATCGTCTATGACGCGTTAGCTGAAGGGCGAGGCATACCGGGACAGCTCAACGTCCTCGTGTTTCAAGACGGCGAACCGATCGATCTTGACCGAGGTGGACGGATGCGGCGACAGATGACACCGACGCTGAACCCGGACGCATTGGCGGAACGCGATCAAGTCAGCGTAAACGGGACGCGTCTCTTGACGTTTTTACGAGAAGAAGGAGACATTCAAATCGTGACGTATACGAATGCGCCGCTAGCGAATCCCCAGTTCCGTCAAATCTATATGATTCTCGGGAGTGGCTTCCTGCTCGCCCTCGTCGCGGCGATAGGCGTGACGTATTGGATGGGGCGGCGCTTGACGTCACCGCTCGTCCAATTGAAACAAGCGGCAACGGCGATCATGGCAGGAACACACACGATCAGCTTGCCGCCGGTCACAGACGATGAAATCGGTGATTTGACGGAAGCGGTCGATCAGATGAATCGTGCGCTTCAAGAACAAGAGACGCTGCAAAAGACGTTCATCTCTGGGGTCACACATGACGTGCGGACACCGCTCGCTATCGTTCGCAACGAGGCAGAGATGCTCGAGCTCGGCGTCGTCAAGCCAGAAGACGTCTCGTCGACGGGACGGAGCATGACCGAAGAAGTTGACCGGATCGATCGTCTCGTCACGCAGATGCTCGAGTACTCGAAGTTATCGTCACGAAGTCTGCCGCTTCAAATCGAGCCGATCCGATTGGACGGACTCGTTCGTGAGACGGTGGCACGAATGGAAGACTGGTTCCGGCATAAACAAGTCACCGTCCAACTCGAACTCGAAGCAGTCACGCTACAAGCCGACCAAACGGCGATGGAACGGGTGTTGTCCAACTTTCTTCATAACGCCTACCAGGTGAGTCCCGACGGTGGCGTCATCACAATCAGAATTGTCGGAAACCGACTCGAGATCGAGGATCAAGGTCCGGGGCTCGATGATAGGATGCGTGCGAGCGTATGGGATATGTACGTCAAAGGTGATCGGTCGAACGGACACGGTCTTGGACTCGCCATCAACAAGTTGTTGCTTGAAGCGCAGCAACTCAATTACGGGGTCGAATCAAACGAGGGGGCGATTTTTTGGATCGAATGGGATTGAACTTATTTTTACGAGGTGTCCGCTTAGAACGAGATCGGATCGAAACGCCAGGGTATCCGTTTTCGCTCCCGATTTTTGAAGCGTTTGACGAATTGACGTTGACGAATCCGGTCACGTTTTTAGTCGGGGAAAACGGCAGCGGCAAGTCGACGTTGATCGAAGGGATGGCGATTGCCGCCGGATTCAATCCGGAAGGCGGGGCGACGACGTTCCGCTTTGAGACCGAGTCGACGCATAGCCCGCTGTTCGAGGCGTTGCGCCCGATTCGTAGTGCGTATCGCCCGAAGGACGGTTTTTTCCTCCGAGCCGAGACGGCGTATCAGCTATCAAGTTACGTGGACGAAATAGCGCGCTTGAGTCCAGACCCTGAGCGGTTTTATGAATCGTATGGTGGTCGCTCGCTCCATGAGCAGTCACACGGGGAAGCGTTCTTGTCGCTCATGCTCCACCGTTTCCGGGGCGCGGGCCTCTATATTTTAGACGAGCCGGAGGCCGCGTTGTCGCCGATGCGTCAATTGACGATGCTCGCCCGGATGCATGAGCTCGTGCAGGCCGGGAGTCAATTCATCATCGCGAGTCATTCACCGATTCTCATGTCGTACCCTGACGCGGCGATTTTGGAAGTCGAGGCGGGGCTCGCGCCGACGACGTTCGATGAACTCGAACACGTCCGGGTCATGCGCGACTTTTTAGCAGCGCCGGAACGGATGCAACGGATTTTATTTGACTAACAAAAGGCGGCCGTGGCCGCCTTTTGTTATGACTTCGTGATTTTCCGCAACAAAATGATCGCGACGCTGACACCGGCAGCGATCAGCATGTACGTCCCGATCGATGAGAGCGTGTCTATCCAAAAATCCATTAGGTTTCCACCTCACTTGATTCGGTTAATTGCTTCCATCATTTCACGTTACTGTGCTGAAGTACACGAAATAATGATGTAAAACAAACGTTGAAGTCTATTGGAAAATCTTTCAAGAAACTTAAAAGTTTGGTCAGTGATTGGGCGGAAACTGTCCCACGTTTGAATAATCGCTCTATAATAGACGTGTAGAGATGATTATTGACGAAATGAGGGGTAGCGATGGTATACGGTTTATTGATTGTTGGCATCGTCCTGATCACACTCGTCATCAACGTACTGCGCTTGATGACGACCCCATCTTTGAACCGTTGGCTACTCGTTGGGGCGAGTAGCCTTGTCGTGATTTGGCATGGGATTCTGTTCGACTTTTATGATTTACATTGGTCAGTGCTGCTGCTCATCGCGACCGGCCTCATCTGTTTTCAATGGACGGGCATGGTGACCGCGACTCTTGTCGGTTGGTTGCTCGTCTATAGCCAATCAGGAAACTTATCGTTTCCATTGTTGCTCAGTTATATCTTTTTCGGACTCGGTGCCGCGCTCTTGTTCGGTTATATTAAACAATTGAAACGGGAACGATCGGATCGGTTACGGATGTTGACGACAAGCTCTCGTCAATTGAACGTGTTTCGTGAAGTCAGCTTCACGATGCAAGATACGCTCGACCCGGACCGTCTCCTACAGACGATTTTGACATCGGTGACGGCAGGTCATGGGCTCGGCTTCAACCGCTCAATCATCTTTTTTGCCGACCCGGAAAAAGACAGCATTTACGGCGTCATGGGGACGGGACCGATGAATCCCGAGGAAGGGTACCAAATTTGGGAAGAAATCACACGGCAACATTATGACCTTCAAGATTTAATTGACGAGAAAGAGACGGACTCGACACACGATGAGCCATTGAACGAACGGATTCGTAAAATGACGTTCCCATTTAATTCCAATCATGTGTTTAAACAGACACTCGACTCGGGCCGACCCCAACACGTCTATGCGAGCATCACCGATGATGCGGTCCTACGACTATTACATACAGAGTTACAGATGGACGAGTGCACAATTTTCCCGTTACATCATCAAGGTATCCCGTACGGATTGCTCGTCATCGATAACGTCGTCAACAAGAAGCCGATCACCCCTCAAAAAATCGATGGGGTTCGGCCCATCGCGGAACAAGCATCGCTTGCGTTGCATCAGACGACGCTTTATCAACGGATTGAGACGCTCGCGCTCCGTGACGGACTGACTCGTTTGAAGAACCATCGCTCGTTCGAGCAAGATTTGGATGTATTGTTCCGCGAGTGTGATGAAGACGAACTGTCGCTCATCGTCATGGACATCGACCACTTCAAACATTATAACGATACGAACGGCCATTTGGCGGGGAACGAACTGTTGACGCGACTCGCGAGCGTCATTCGCCGAAGTGTACCCGATGAACAGATGGCGTATCGGTTCGGCGGCGAAGAGTTTGTCGTTTTGCTCCCGCAATTCGATGAGATCGGAGCGACGCACGTGGCCGAAACGATTCGTTCAGCCGTGCTCGGTACAACATTCACGCACGGGAATCAACAACCGGGCGGGCAGTTGACGCTCAGTTTTGGCGTCGCCTCGAAGCATACGCTTCGTGATCAGACGGTCGAACAGTTGATTGAATGTGCGGACCAGGCGCTTTATGCGGCCAAGTCACGCGGGAAAAATCAAGTCTGTCGCTGGGAAGGGGTGGTGCTATGAGTGAGTTTAGCGTCATGATGATGGCGGTCGCCTTTGTTGGGACCATACTGCTGTCGAGCCGACCTTGCTATCTATTCATCTTACGTCACATCGCCAAGCGTGAGGCGGCGGCATTGCACGTTTCGTTACAAGACGTCTCGTTCTCGTTTGATCAGATGGTGTACTTTATTGCCTTGCCGACGACAATTCCCGAAGTAAGGGACGCGATGAAAGACGAGCTCATCATCGAGCCGTATTACGAGTCGCACTTCTTTCCTGACGTGAACGGGATACAAGTCTCCGTTAAATCGGGACAGGAAGTGATCCCGATTACGTATTTGCCAATCGATGACTTCAGTTTACCGATCTTAGATCGCTATCTAGAGACGCGGAAAATCGATGAGCGGACGAACCGCATCATTCGCGCCCACGTGATTGTTCATGATCGGACGCTCCAAGCCATCCGGGACGAGGTGTATCACCACTTGCATGAGGACCGCATCAGACAATAGAAAACAGGGTTCCTTCACCAAGCGGTGATGGAAACCCTGTTTTTAGTTCGTTAAAAGGTGGAACCGGACAGCACCGATCAAGTTGGCCTCATTGAAGTGGGCGCACGTCTCGACGTCGATCCGGAACGTGCCGAACGAATCCGTGAGCACATCGAGGTGACGCTTGATGCCGTCACGGACTTCAGGCCGCCGGCTGATGCCGCCGCCGATCAAAATCCGTTCCGGGTCGAGTCCGAACTGGAGATTGTAGAGTCCAATCGCATTCCAACGATAGAAGTTTTCGAGTTCCTCATGGATACGTGAGTCCGATTGAAGGTCGAACACGTCTTTGCCGGTGAGGGGCAGTCCGAGGCGATCACTGCACCGCTTCACGAGAACGGCCGTCGCACCGACTTTACTCCACGTGCCGTCCGGGTGGGGGGCATTCGGGTCAAGAATCCAATAGCCGTACTCGCCGCCATGGAAGTGTGAACCGACCATGACTTCGTTCGAGTCGATAAAAGCACCACCGACACCCGTGCCGATGACGACTGTCGCATAACGTTTCAAAGAAGCGGCGGCCCCGGTCCATCCTTCGGCGAGCGCTGCCGCGTTCGCGTCGTTTAGGACGGTGACGGGTAAGTCGTACTGGTCTTGAAACGGCTCGAGGAAAGGCTGTTCGTGAATGTAGGGGAGGGCGGTAACGCCGTGAATCACCCCGGTCGACGAATCGACGGCGCCTGGAGCGCTAAAGGCGATTCCTTGGATCGGTCCCGCGGCTTGCGTGTTGTTCACGATTGCATCGATCTGTTCGAGAAATGCTTTCCACGTCTTAGGGGTCGGGACGTGGTCGTTCGACAGAAGTGTCCCATCAGTTTGGACGACTCCGTATTTGATACTCGTTCCACCGATATCGATGGCTAGATAATGTTGCATAGTACTTACTCCTTTACGGGGGATTTTGTTGTCAAGGCTATGTTTGGGGCATGGTATGATAGATAGACAAGAACACATGCTTATCCACATTAGCGCACCATGCCAAATGATGCAAATCGGTCGCGAGGAGGTTCACATGGATGTTCATATCGGGAACGCCGGTTTTGAGACGGAAGCGGCGAAACGACAGCTGCGCGACTCGATTCAATCGGTAAGCAGGACGTTGTTTGAAATGGTTGAACATGTGGCCGTGCGATGACAGCTCGGTATTTATTGAAGCGACGCGTGATGGACCATGCGGCCAAGCGTTGGAAAACGTGGCGGCTCAGATTGTACGTCGTGTTTCCGCTCTTTTTCTTTCTCGGTTATCAGTATATCTTGTTCTGGCAAGGTGGTCTTGATTGGGTCGGCGACGTTTCGGCGTTCGTTTGGGCGGTGCTCTTCCTGCTCCTTGTCGTCAGCGATACGTTTTTCATTTGGGTCGAACGAGCAGATGTCACGCGAAGCACCGGCGATGCGCTCATCAAGGTGTTGAAGCGCTATTCGCTGTCCTATCATATCGTTAAGCTGATCATTAAATATGGTGTGGTCGTTTCGTTGTTTAGGCCGGTGCTCGTCGATTGGGGATGGACACATGCTTCAATTTTGTCATTCTTCTTGTCGGTTCTCCTAATCGCTTGGCTCCATATGTGGACTCAGTATCAGTTACAGATTAGGCGAAGCCATTGGATGTTGCGGGTTAGCGTCACGATCATCGCCATGATTTGCCTATATGCGTTCCTTGACGGCCGTCCGCTCGCGGCAGTCGTCTTCGGCAGTGGTTTCGTCGCACTGGCACTTTATGCCGGGGAATGTTGGATGTCGCGTCAGCCGTACCTTGATCGCGAAATCGACTTGGCCGAGGCGTTGCATGATTCATTCTTCCAAAAAATCAAGAAGGGACACTTTCATGACTGAACAACAATATGAACGACTGCTACAAGTCGAGACGGTGAAGCCTCAGCAAGGCTTCCCGACCTCGGTCGAATACCATCGTTATGAGCCGACCCCATATGCTGCGCTCGACTTGTTGCGCGACGCCTATCCGCTCGAGCCGACGGACACGGTCGTCGACTTTGGATCCGGGAAAGGGAGGTTGCCGTTTTATCTCGCCTACACGTTCCGTGTCCGCGCCATCGGGGTCGAGATGGATGGGGGCTATCACGAGGAGGCGCTTCAAAACTGGGTCAACTATACGAAGAAGCATCGGTCGCGTGGGAGCATCCAGTTCGAGTGCGCGTATGCCGAACGGTTTATGATCCCACCTGAGGCGAACCGATTTTATTTCTTCAACCCGTTTTCGGTTCAAGTGTTCCGCAAAGTCGTTGCCAATATTCTCGACTCGGTTGAGCTCTCGCCGCGTTCGGTCGATATCATCCTCTACTATCCGTCCGACGATTATTTACACTTTTTGAATGATGAGACACCGTTCCGTTACGTCCAAGACGTCCGATTGCCGTTGAAGAATCTTCATGAACGGTTTCTCATTTATCGATTTGATATGATGGAGTCATCTTGGTAATGGGGAGTGGATTTGAGTGAAGAAAAAAGATATTTTAGAAGCGTACCGTTGGCGTCAAGCGACGAAAGAGTTCGACGCGGACCGCAAGATTGATGAAAGCGACTTTGAATTTATCCTGGAGACGGGACGATTGTCACCGAGCTCATTCGGCTTCGAGCCGTGGCAGTTCGTCGTCGTTCGCCGCGAAGATTTACTTCAAAAAATTAAAGACAACACGTGGGGCGCTCAAGGACAAGCGTTGACGGCAAGCCATTTCGTCTTGATTTTGGCCCGGACTCCTGAGGCGATGCGCTATGATTCGGACTATCTGCGCCACATCATCACTGGCGTCCAAGGACGGACCGAGGACGAATATGCGCTCCGAATCAAACGAGTGCAGGAGTTCCAAGAACAAGATTATCGTCTGTTAGACGATGAGCGAGTGTTCCAAGAGTGGATCAAGCGCCAGACGTACATCCCGCTCGGCAACATGATGACGGCAGCAGCCCAAATCGGGATCGACTCATGTCCGATCGAAGGGTTCAACCAACAACAGATTGACGAACTGTTGATTTCAGAAGGTGTCATGGAACGCGGGGCGTGGTCGCTCTCGGCCATGATCGCGTTCGGTTACCGGGCTCGCGATTTCGCGCCGAAGACGCGCCGCGACTTCAACGAGGTCGTCAAATACATCGGATGAAAAAAAGCTCAATCGCCTCGACGCGATTGAGCTTTTGCTTACTTCCAGTCTGTGATGCGGTCGATTGGGAAGCGGACCGACGGGTAACCTTCTTCTGCGGCTTTACCGATCGAGAGGAGCATGACCGGGAGGTAGCGTTCTTTCTCGAGACCGAACGCTTCGGCGATATTCTTCTTATCGTAGCCGCCGATCGGGTTCGTGTCATAGCCGTGGGCACGGGCGACGAGCATGAGCTGCATCGCGACGAGGCCTGAGTCGAGCAAGATGCTGTCTTTGATCATTTCGTTCGGTGCGTCTTTGAAGATGCCTTTGATCATGTCGACTTGGCGGTCGCGGACTTCAGGAGGCATCAGGCCGCGCTCGACGGCAGAATTGAAGATTTCTTCTGTGTAGTCGGCCATTTGGTAGTCGGCGAAGATGGCGATGACAGCCGATGACGTCTCGACTTGACGCTTATTGAAGCTCGCGAGCGGGAGGAGTGTCTCTTTTCCGGCGGCGCTGTCGATGACGACGAAGCGCCATGGCTGAAGGTTGAGCGAAGACGGTGCTGTCGTCGCTTCCTCGAGGATTTGTGTCATTTCGTCTTTCGAGATTTTGACGCTCTCGTCATAGACGCGAATCGAACGGCGTCCTTTTACAATCTCCATAAAGTCTTTCTGTGTTGTCGTGTTCATATTAAGGTCTTCCTTTCGTGTTGAATATTGTGTTGTAACGTATTTAACAGGTCGAGCAAATGTTGTTGCTCCTCTACCTTCATGTTTACAAAAAGTCGGTCCGATAAGCACTTCTTTTGCTCGGTCCAATGTGCAATTTTGTCGCGACCGAGCTCGGTCAAGTCGACGTAGATGACGCGATTGTCTTGAAGACATCGTTCACGAGCGATCAGCCCTTGCGTCTCGAGTTGTTTCAAGTGACGGGTGATGGCCGCGTGATCGACATCGACGCGCTGTTGCAGCTCGCGTTGGCGAAGCGGACCGACGTGATTCAAGTTGCTCAAAATATCGTATCGGGTCAGGCTCAGTCCATCCATTTCGGTATCGAACAGCTGGCTGAGTTCTTTTTGTACAGTGATAACGTTGTAGAGAATTTGGTCGCTAGGCGAACAAGATTCGCGCATCCATAACCCTCCTTAACTAATTGATGACTCAATCATTGATGGGTCATGTAATCTATCGTAACGCGTTTTTCGTTTGTGGGCAAATAAAAAGTTTAAAAAAACTGTTGCCAAACTGTTATATAATAGTCTATATTAAAGTCAACTGATATATAACAACAAATACGGGAGGATGTGAAGGCTTGGAACAGTATACACAAGTAGGTACTTATCGCGTACATCGGGAGCTCCTCGACTTCGTCTCGGCTCATGTATTGCCAGGAGCCGAGACGGGCCATCAGTTTTGGCAAGGAGTCGAGCGCATACTAGACGAGTTCATTCCTCGAAATGAGGCGTTGCTTCACGAACGGAAGTCGTTTGAGCGACTGTTACAGAAGTGGTACAGCGAACAGAAACCAAATTTCGACATTGTCGGCTACGAGCGCTTCCTCCAATCAATCGGCTACATCGAACCGGTCGTCCCTGATTTTAGTATCGATGTCTCGGGTGTCGATTCGGAGATCACACAGCAAGCGGGACCGCAGCTCGTCGTCCCGCTCGACAACGCACGCTATGCGCTGAACGCGGCGAACGCACGCTGGGGAAGTCTTTATGACGCGCTGTATGGAACGGACGTCATCGATGAAGCGGACGGAAAAACGAAGTCGGCCGGCTACAATCCGGTCCGGGGTAAAGCGGTCATCGCTTACGCCAAACAATACCTCGACGACACGTTCCCGCTTCTAACGGGTTCGCACCGGGACGCGGAAGGATACGCGGTTCGCGCCGATGAACCATACGTCATCATCAACGGACAAGACGTCCCGTTCAGCAATGACTGTTTCGTCGGTTACGTCGGGAATCCGGACAGTCCGACGAGCTTAGTGCTCGTCCATAACGGCCTCCATGCCGAACTGAAATTTGACCGGAACCATCCGATCGGCCGCACGGATGGGGCAGGGCTCACCGATATCGAACTCGAGTCTGCCTTATCGGCCATCGTCGACTGTGAGGACTCGGTCGCAGCCGTCAACGCTCGGGACAAGGTCCACCTGTACAAAAACTGGCTCGGGCTGATGGACGGCACGCTCGAAGCGACGTTCACGAAAGGCGGTAAGCCCCTCGAGCGCCAGCTGAATGAAGACCGCCGCTACACAGGCAGAAACGGACGAGACGTCGTGCTACCGGGACGTTCCTTACTGTTCATTCGGAACGTCGGTCACTTGATGACGACAGATTTGATGCTCGACAATCAAGGAAGGGAAGTACCGGAAGGAATCCTCGACGGCATCTTCACGTCACTGATCGCGAGCCGTCACCTCGACTCAAAACGGAACTCGCGGGAACGGTCGATCTACATCGTCAAACCGAAAATGCACGGTTCAAAAGAAGTCACGTTCACGAACGACTTGTTCGACGCGATCGAAGACGTGCTCGACTTGCCGCGCCATACGCTCAAAGTCGGTGTGATGGACGAGGAGAGACGGACGTCGCTCAACTTGAAAAACTGCATCGAACGCGTGAAGGGGCGAATCGTCTTCATCAACACCGGTTTTCTTGACCGGACCGGTGACGAGATCCATACGTCGCTCACGTTCGGGCCGATGCGCAAAAAAGGCGAGATGAAGACGTCGGCTTGGCTCGATGCCTACGAACGCTTGAACGTCTTGACCGGACTCGCGGCCGACTTCTATCAACAAGCCCAAATCGGCAAAGGGATGTGGGCGATGCCTGATAAGATGCGCGACATGATGCGGGAGAAAGTCGCCCATGCTGAGTCCGGCGCGACGACCGCCTGGGTCCCATCGCCGACGGCCGCGACGCTCCACGCGCTCCATTACCATCAAGTGGATGCGTTCCGTGTCCAACGTGAGTTGGTGCAACGGTCGTTCGATATCGACAGCGAACGGAAACGCCTGCTCGAGATTCCGCTCGCGACACGCGTCTATACAGACGATGAAGTGAGGGAGGAGCTCGAGAACAACCTGCAAGGGCTGCTCGGTTATGTCGTCCGCTGGATCGAGCAAGGCGTCGGCTGCTCGAAAGTGCCGGACATCCACCATATCGGGTTGATGGAGGACCGGGCGACGCTCCGCATCTCGAGCCAACACGTGGCCAACTGGCTCTATCATGGTGTCTGTACGCGTGAGCAAGTCGAAGCGACGATGTACCGGATGGCTGAAGTCGTCGACAAGCAGAACGCGGCCGACCCGAACTACCGGCCAATGACGCCGGACGTGACCGACTCGATCGCGTATCAAGCAGCAAAAGACTTAGTGTTCGAAGGAACGGATTCGCCAAGCGGGTACACGGAACCGATCTTGCATCGCCGCCGCCGTCAGTTTTTGACACAGTCGACACTTGAATTGAACTTAAAAGGAGGAGCATCATCATGACAACGAAAAAAATCGAAAGCGAACAGTTAATCGAACGTTGGGTCATCCGCCGCATCGTCTCTGGAGAGTCGACAGCGACGCTCGCCAATACCGCATTCGTATACGGCAACGACTTGATGCGCCTCGTGCTCGACCGGACGGACGGTTCGCTCCAAATCATGAAAGAACCGGTCGAGGAAGTCGTCGTGTTCCGCAAACCGGAAGAGCGGGACGAGGAAAACGTCTGCCGCAGTTGTGGGATGGAACATTCGACGTTCAAGTCGGCACTCGAATGCTGCGCCTACTTGGATTAAGTTTGCAACGTCTGTTATATAACAATTTAATTAAAATAAAACTAATATAATACAGGAGGAATAACAATGAATGAACAACGCATGCAACTCGAGAAGATTTTTCAGTCGGAACGGTTTGACGGGGTCGAGCGTCCGTACGGAGTCGACGACGTCATGAAGCTTCGTGGATCGGTCTTGATCGAACATACGCTCGCGACGAAAGGGTCGGAACGTCTGTGGGACCTGCTCCACAAACGGGATTACGTCCACGCGCTCGGGGCGCTCACCGGAAATCAGGCGATCCAACAAGTGAAGGCGGGGCTTGAGGCCATCTACTTGAGCGGCTGGCAAGTCGCCGCTGATGCGAACTTATCAGGGCATATGTATCCGGACCAAAGCCTGTACCCGGCCAACTCGGTACCGAGCGTCGTCAAGCGAATCAATCAGGCGCTGCAACGGGCCGATCAGATTCAAACGGCGGAAGGGAAAGGGGATACGCACTGGTTCGCGCCGATTGTCGCCGATATGGAAGCTGGGTTCGGCGGTGCGCTCAACGTCTTCGAGCTGACGAAAGCGATGATCGAGTCTGGTGCGGCCGGTGTCCACTTAGAAGACCAGCTGTCTTCGGAGAAAAAGTGTGGTCACCTCGGCGGTAAAGTATTGCTCCCGACGCAAACGGCTGTGAAAAACTTGATCGCGGCGCGCCTCGCAGCAGACGTCATGGGCGTATCGACGATCATCGTTGCCCGGACGGACGCGCATGCGGCCAACTTGATCACAAGTGACATCGACCCGATTGACCATCCGTTCATCGTCGGCGACCGGACGCCGGAAGGCTTCTACCGGACCGAGGCCGGCATCGAGCAGGCGATCGCCCGCGGTCTCGCCTATGCGCCTTACGCCGATCTCGTCTGGTGTGAGACGTCGGAACCGGACTTGGACGAGGCACGCCAGTTCGCGGACGCAATCCATACGAAGTATCCTGGAAAAATGCTCGCCTACAACTGTTCACCTTCGTTCAACTGGAAGAAGAAGCTGTCTGACGACGAGATCGCGACGTTCCAACAAGAGATCGGGGCGATGGGCTACAAGTTCCAATTCGTCACACTCGCCGGGTTCCATTCGCTCAACTTCGGCATGTTCGAGCTCGCCCGCGGCTATAAAGAGCGTGGGATGGCAGCATATTCTGAGTTACAACAAGCCGAATTTGCGGCCGAACAACACGGCTACACGGCGACGCGCCATCAGCGTGAAGTCGGCACCGGCTACTTCGATGAAGTCTCACTCGTCATCTCGAGCGGACAGTCGTCGACGACAGCGCTGGCTGGATCGACCGAGGCGGAACAGTTTGAAGTGAAATGAAGCAAACAAAAAGGGGCTGGGACATAACTAGCCTGTTTTAAAGCTTTTCAATAAAAAGAGGGGTCCGGTCACCGATTTTCGGTGGCCGGACCCCTTCTTTGCACTTCCCCCGATGCCCACGGCGATGAACTTCCGTAGGTTCACCGCCATGAGGGCGAAGCCGAGCTCGCGTTTCACGCGCTGTTTTCCCCTGACGGAGAAGCGGGTGAAACCTAAATTGGCCTTCAGATATCCAAAAACTGGTTCCACGTCCGTCTTGCGTCTGGCGTAGAGGGCACCGGTTTTTTCATCCGAAAGCAGCGTTCTCGTTCTATTCTTTTGTTCTTCCCAGGCACCGTTCACGCTGACCTGTCGGTGTCTCCCTTCCTCGGCCTTCGTGCACAGTTCCCGGAATGGACAACCGTCACAGCTCTCGCACTCGTACACACGAAAATCACGGGTGAAGCCGTTCCGGTCGGTCCGATGGGACTCATGGCTGAACGGGAGCCTTCTCCCGTCCGGGCACGTGAACGTGTCTGTCCCGTCATCATACGCCCAGTTCGCGAGGTTGAACGGGTCCTCGCGCCATTTCTTCTTCTGTTCCTTCCTGTACATCGTATGCGGGATCAACGGCTGGCGCCCCCGGCGCTCGAGGATGTCTGTATAGTTCTGCTGGCTCCCGTATCCGGCATCGGCGACGATGTAGGCGGGTAGGTCGAGGAACGTTTCAATCTCATCGAGGAACGGGATCAACGTCTTCATGTCGGTCGGGTTCGGATAGACATCATAGGCAAGCGTGTACTGACCTTCGGTTGCGATTTGGACGTTGTACCCCGGCTTCAGTTGGCCGTTTTTCATGTGATCCTCTTTC